>JBBKXP010000013.1:0-7300 GCA_037969545.1 Paracoccaceae bacterium
CTGATGGCCAAGCCTTCGGGCGAGATCATCGAAACGCCGATCATCTCGAACTTCAAGGAAGGTCTGACCGTTCTTGAATACTTCAACTCGACCCACGGCGCCCGCAAGGGCCTGTCCGATACGGCGCTGAAAACCGCCAACTCGGGCTATCTGACCCGGCGTCTGGTGGACGTCGCACAGGACTGCATCGTGCGCATGCACGACTGCGGCACCGACCGTGCGATTACCGCCGAAGCGGCGGTGAACGACGGTGAAGTCGTGTCGTCGCTGGCCGAACGCGTCCTTGGCCGGGTTTCGGCCGATGACGTGGTCAAGCCGGGCACTGACGAAGTGATCGTGACGGCAGGCGAACTGATCGACGAACGCCGCGCCGACCTGATCGAGGTCGCAGGCATCGCCAAGATGCGCATCCGCTCGCCCCTGACCTGCGAGTCCGAGGATGGCGTCTGCGCCGCCTGCTATGGCCGCGATCTGGCGCGTGGCACCCTGGTCAATCAGGGCGAGGCTGTCGGCATCATCGCCGCGCAGTCGATCGGCGAACCCGGCACCCAGCTGACGATGCGGACGTTCCACATCGGCGGCGTTGCCCAAGGTGGCCAGCAGTCGTTCCTCGAAGCCAGCCAGCCAGGCAAAATCGCGTTCCGCAATGCCCAACTGTTGGCCAACGAGTCCGGCGAACTGGTCGTTATGGGCCGCAACATGGTTCTGGCCATCGTCGACGAGGCTGGCGAAGAGCGTGCCAACCACAAGATCGGCTATGGTTCCAAGATCCACGTCAAGGAAGGCGCCACCGTCAAGCGCGGCGATAAACTGTTCGAATGGGATCCCTATACCCTGCCGATCATCGCCGAAAAGGCCGGGATGGTGCGCTTTGTCGACCTCGTCAACGGCATCGCTTTGCGCGAAGACACCGACGATGCGACGGGCATGACCCAGCGCATCGTCAGCGACTGGCGTGCCGCACCCAAGGGCAACGAGTTGAAGCCCGAGGTACTGATCGTCGGTGCCGATGGTGAACCCGTGCGCAACGATGCCGGCAACCCCGTAACCTATCCGATGTCGGTCGACGCGGTTCTGTCGGTCGAAGACGGGCAGGACATCAAGGCCGGCGACGTCGTGGCGCGGATCCCGCGCGAGGGTGCCAAGACCAAGGACATCACCGGCGGTCTTCCCCGCGTGGCCGAATTGTTCGAGGCCCGTCGCCCCAAGGACCATGCGATCATCGCCGAAATCGACGGCTATGTGCGCTTTGGCAAGGACTACAAGAACAAGCGCCGGATCGCGATCGAAGCCGCCGAGGGCGAGGAACGCGTTGAATACATGGTCCCCAAGGGAAAGCACATTCCGGTTCAGGAAGGTGATTATGTCCAGAAGGGCGACTACATCATGGACGGCAACCCGGCGCCGCACGACATCCTGGCGATCATGGGTGTCGAGGCCCTGGCCGACTACATGATCGACGAGGTCCAGGACGTCTATCGCCTGCAGGGTGTGAAAATCAACGACAAGCACATCGAGGTCATCGTCCGCCAGATGCTCCAGAAATGGGAAATCGACGACAGCGGCGATACGGTCCTGCTGAAAGGCGAAACCGTTGACAAGGCCGAGTTTGACGAGGCCAACGACAAGGCGATTGCCCGTGGCGGGCGTCCGGCAACGGGCGAACCGATCCTGCTGGGGATCACCAAGGCTTCGTTGCAAACCCGCAGTTTCATCTCGGCGGCGTCGTTCCAGGAAACCACGCGAGTTCTGACCGAGGCATCGGTTCAGGGCAAGCGCGACAAACTGGTCGGGCTGAAGGAGAACGTCATCGTCGGTCGCCTGATCCCCGCCGGGACAGGTGGTGCCACGTCGCGCGTCCGGCGCATTGCCGCCGAGCGTGACAACGTCGTGATCGAGGCGCGGCGCGAAGAAGCCGAAACCGCAGCGGCCCTTGCCGCTCCGGTGATGGATGACGTGGCTGAAAGCGACGTCATCGGCGGCGACGAATTCGACAGGCTGGTGGTGGATACGCCGGAAAGCCGCGATTGATCTGATCCTCGGTTAGGACATCGAAAAGGCCCCCGTTTTGCGGGGGCCTTTTTTTTGCGGGTGAACGGCGGGACGAACGACCAGCCGGGGCCTTGCCTGGGCAGAATGGCAGGAATGAGCCCTTTTGGCACCATGGAAAATCCGATGGATAGTTGGTATATTTCAGCTCTGGCAGAACATGGAGATGCTATGTCTTTAACATTTGGCATGCGGTCAGCAAACGATTGTCTCCAAGACTTCAAGGCGAAAATTGATCAGTTCGACAAGGATGATCTCAACACCTCATTAGCAATGGATTGCGCAATCTCTGGTTGGACTGTTGCAGATTGGGTGTTCGTGTTTGATGGGCAACGACTAGGTTATAAGAATTTGAAGCAACTACAAGACGAGCTACGGTCAGAATGCCAAAGCCTCTCGTATCTTCAAGACATTGCAAATTCCCGCAAGCACGCTAAAATATCGCTCTATGTGCCCGAGGTAAAATCCACTGAAATTCGAGGCGGTGCTTTTAGTAATGGTTTCAGCCGCGGTTTCGATATATCGCGCCTAATGTTTAAAACTGATTCCGGCGAGTTCAGTTTCTGGATCACGCTACAGAGAGCGTTGGCTCATTACGAGGCGTTCTTTGAACGTAAAGGTATATCCTGAAGAATCCATTCCTTAGTGTTGCAGGTAAAAGAAATAGCAGTTTTGTCCGCATTGCGGCCGCTGCGATCCCGACACTCACCGGCGCCGGTCGCTCAGGCCTCGGCGGCCTTGGTCAGATAATCCAGTATCCGGGGATCGTCTTCGGGCGCGACTCCCGCCACCGCACACAGCCGCTCAACGTAGTCCGCGCAACACAGATGGTGCAGCCGTTTGACGCCCGGCAGGGCCATCGCCTGTGCATGCACGGCGTCGAACGCCGCCTCGTATCGCTTGGCAGAAGTGTCCCAGACCTCGTTGCGGTTGAACATCCGGTGAAACGTGTCCGTATAGCGGTCGCGCCGGGCACTGGCGCTGGGCATGCCGCGTTTCAGATCAAAGCTTTCATCTGACCGGACGACATAATGGTTCAACTGGGCTTCTTCATGCCGGACCGCATCGCGATCGACCCTGCGGATCATCTCCTGGCCGGCGTCGCTGACCGCCTGAATGGTCTCGAACCCGGAGTTGACCCAGCGGTTGGCCCCTTCGCCCCAGGTACCCTTGAAACGGGCGGGCATATGATCGCCCAGATCCTTGAACATTTCGGGCGCCCGAAACAGCGATTTGAACTGCCGGTTCGGGCCCGTCGTCCGCCGTGCCGCCCGCCGAAAGGTGCGATGCACCAGCCCATCGCGATAACGCTTCCATTTGCCATTGCCAAAGCACTGCCAGTTAAAGGCGATGCCCAGAAAGTCGCGCGGCTGTCCCTGCAAAAATCCCTGAATCGTGCCATCGCCGCGATGCAGCACCAGAAATTCATCCACATCGCAAACGAATATCCAGTCGACGGCAGTCAGCAGCGGATGTGCCCGCGCCGCCGCATAGGCCGACCGTTTGGGTGTCTTCTTGCCCGGTTCGTGGGTGATGTGGGTGATCCAGCCGGCCTCGGCCAGACTGTCCAGCAAGGCGACAGACGAGTCCGTGCAGTCGTTCGTGGCGATCATCACCTCGAACCCGAGCATCCGATACCAGCAGACCCATTCAACGATGAACGGCCCCTCGTTGCGCATTGCGGCAAACACCAGAAATCGTTCGTGCGCATCGGTCATGACGCTGTTGAAGCACGCCGTCGCAGCGGCGTCCATTGCGGCGCCTCACTTGCCCATCATGAAAACCGCCAGAGGCACCGGCAATACCGCGATCAACACTGTCACGGCAAATGGCAGCGGGGCGTAAAGCCGGCTAAGCCCGGCGATCATCGCAATGCCGCCACCGCCACCCAGCAGGACATTACCGGGCAGATTGAACAGCGCCGCCAGTGCGATGTAGCGATACCGCAAGAAGAACGGCAGCAGGCGCGATTGGCCGGACGGGACCAGCAGGGCCGGTATCTCGGCCGGGGGCGTCGTTGCCATCCGCGCCACCAGCGCCGCCGCCCGCCGCAACCTGACCCGACCCAGCCAGCCGGCGACGACCGTCAGTGACACCATCCGACCGATTCCATAAGCCAGCAACAGCGACAGTACCGTCGCGAT
Organism: Paracoccaceae bacterium; assembly: GCA_037969545.1. Taxonomy (GTDB): domain Bacteria; phylum Pseudomonadota; class Alphaproteobacteria; order Rhodobacterales; family Rhodobacteraceae; genus JBBKXP01. The sequence continues at coordinate 4,194 of JBBKXP010000013.1, forward strand.
ATAGACCAGCGGCGCAATCCTGGCGCCGAACAGCGCCAACATGAAGGCCCCGATCTCGGCCCCCGGCACAAAGGGAATTGCCAGACAGATGATGTAGAACAGTGTCGCCGCAGCGATCGCGATGCCGACAGTCAGCGGGCTTTTGGGCAGGATGCTGAACGACATCGCCTCTTCCAGCCGCGCCGCGCCGATCCGCGCCATCAGGATCAGTCCGATCAGCGCCACCAGTGCCAGCGCAATCCGCAAGGCAGTAAGAACGACCGTGCGTGGGGTTGGCGAGGGCGGCAATATCCGGCCTTTCATGGCTGAACCCAATCTCTACCCCGATCGGCGCCCCGCTGACCACACCCGCATTTACCACCTCCCTCTGGCATCGCCCGAAATCGCCTGATACCGGGACGGCATGGCTGGCCTTTCCGATAACATGCGCGGCGCGCTTTTCATGGCGGTGGCAATGGCCGCCTTCACCTTCAACGACGCCTGCCTGAAATCGCTCAGCGACGAGTTGCCACTGTTTCAGGCCCTTTTCCTGCGTGGCATCGGCACCACTGGCCTGCTGCTGATCCTGACCCGCCTGATGGGTCAGCTGCATTTCAACATCGCCCGGCGTGACTGGAACCTGATGGGCATCCGCACCATTGCCGAAGCGGCTGCGGCCTGGTTCTTCCTCACCGCCCTGTTCAACATGCCGCTGGGAAATGTCAGCGCGATCATGCAGGCGCTGCCGCTGACGATCACCCTCGCGGGCGCGCTTTTCTTGGGCGAGGCGGTGGGCTGGAAGCGTCTGATCGCCATCCTGATCGGCTTTGTCGGGGTGCTGCTGATCGTCCAGCCGGGTGGCGACGGGTTCACTCATTTTTCGGTCTTTGCCCTGCTGTCGATGCTCTGCGTCACGGTCCGCGATCTGGCGGCGCGGCGGATGACGCGGTCGGTCCCCTCGGTCATGGTTGCCACGGTCGCGGCGGCGGGCGTTATGGTATTTGCAGGGGTCGGGTCGCTGACCGTCGATTGGCAACCCCTGACCCCCCTGGCGTCGATGCAACTGCTGGGCGCCATGCTGTTCGTCATCGGCGGCTACATCGCCTCGGTCGCAGCAATGCGGGTGGGCGAGATCGGCTTTGTCGCGCCGTTCCGTTACACCAGCCTGCTGGTGGCGCTCATCCTGGGCTATCTGGTGTTTGGCGACTGGCCCAACGCCCTGACATTATGGGGTGCGGCCATCGTTGTGGCGACCGGCCTGTTCACCCTTTACCGCGAACGGCAACTGCGCCGCCGGGCGGCCCGAACCGCCTGAAAAACACCGCCGCGCCCCCTGTTGACACCCCAAACGAGTCCGCCTATACGCCCCCCATCCGGGTCAGGGGAGCAATCTCTTTGCCCGATATCAGAGATGAAGTGGTCATGATCCGGGCGACTGAACTGCCCCGATCCTCTGGATGCCCACCGCACCGTTCCTCCGGTAAGGGAACGACTGCGGGTTTTTTGTGCTTTGCAGACGTGCAGGGTGCGTGAATGAAACCGGTCGCCCCTGAAAAGGCTGCGATCACCAAGTAGGAAACGGCCCATATGCCCACGATCCAACAGCTGATCCGCAAACCGCGCCAGCCCAAAGTACGCGGCTCCAAGTCGCAGCACCTCGAAGGATGCCCGCAAAAGCGCGGCGTCTGCACCCGCGTCTATACGACGACCCCGAAAAAGCCGAACTCGGCCATGCGGAAAGTCGCCAAAGTGCGTCTGACCAACGGCTTTGAGGTCATCAGCTATATCCCCGGCGAAAGCCACAACCTGCAGGAACACTCGGTCGTGCTGATCCGCGGCGGCCGTATCAAGGACCTTCCCGGCGTGCGTTACCACATCCTGCGCGGTGTGCTGGATACCCAAGGCGTCAAGAACCGCAAGCAGCGCCGGTCAAAGTACGGCGCCAAGCGTCCGAAATAATGATGATGGGCGGATCGCCCATCCTACGTAGGATGGGCAATTTGCCCATCATCCCCGAACAACCGCCAAGGAACCCGCCACATGTCACGTCGTCACGCCGCCGAAAAACGCGAAGTCCTGCCTGATGCCAAGTATGGCGACAAGGTGCTGACCAAATTCATGAACAACCTGATGGTCGACGGCAAGAAATCCGTCGCCGAACGCATCGTCTATAACGCGTTCGAACGGGTCGAATCCAAGCTGAAAAAGTCGCCCGTGGAAGTGTTCCACGAAAGCCTTGAGAATATCAAACCGAACCTCGAAGTGCGTTCGCGTCGTGTCGGCGGGGCCACTTATCAGGTGCCCGTCGAAGTCCGCCCCGAACGCCGCGAGGCGCTGGCGATCCGCTGGCTGATCGCCGCTGCGCAAAAGCGCAACGAACACACCATGGAAGAGCGTCTGGCCGGTGAACTGGTCGATGCCGTCCAGGGCCGCGGCACCGCGGTCAAGAAACGTGAAGACACCCACAAGATGGCCGATGCGAACAAAGCATTCAGCCATTACCGCTGGTAACAGGAGCACCCGATCATGGCACGCGACTACCAACTTCAGCGGTACCGGAATTTTGGCATCATTGCCCACATCGACGCGGGTAAGACCACGACGACCGAACGGATTCTGTTCTACACCGGCAAGTCCCACAAGATCGGCGAAGTCCACGACGGCGCCGCCACGATGGACTGGATGGAGCAGGAACAGGAACGCGGGATCACCATCACCTCGGCTGCGACCACGACCTTTTGGCAGCGTCAGGAAGACCCGACTCTCGAAGGCACCAGCGACACCAAGTATCGTTTCAACATCATCGACACCCCCGGCCACGTGGATTTCACCATCGAAGTCGAACGGTCGCTGGCGGTGCTGGACGGTGCCATCGTCCTGCTGGACGCCAACGCCGGTGTCGAACCGCAGACCGAAACCGTCTGGCGTCAGGCCGACCGTTACAAGGTGCCGCGGATCGTGTTCGTCAACAAGATGGACAAGATCGGCGCCGACTTTTTCAAATGCGTCAAGATGATCAAGGACCGCACCGGCGCCACCCCGATGCCCATCGCCCTGCCGATCGGTGCCGAGGACAAGCTGGAAGGCGTCATCGATCTGATCAAGATGGAAGAATGGGTCTGGGAAGG
>JBBKXP010000014.1:0-3368 GCA_037969545.1 Paracoccaceae bacterium
CGAGCACGCCGACCGGCAGGACGAAACCCGCCAGAAACGGCAGCAGACAGGCCAGCGTCATCACCATCCCCCGCCAGCCCCGGACCTGCGCAGGTGTGACCGGCCGAAGCCCTCTGGCCGACCCATAGGACCGACTGCGCCGTCGGCTTTGTTTTTCCAGCGTCACCAGCAGGACGATCAGAACCAGTACGCAAACCGCGATCTGTGCGGCCCCGCCCAGATTGCCGCCCTGCAGCCAGACGCTGAAGATCCCCGTGGTGAGGGTCTGGACCGCGAAATAGTCCACCGTGCCAAAGTCGTTGACGGTTTCCATCATCACAACCGCCACCCCGGCAGCGATCGCCGGCCGCGCCAAAGGCAGTCCGACGCGCAGAAACCGGCCCAACGGACCGACGCCCAGCGCCCGCGCGACCTCGTAACTTGCCCCCGATTGTTCGCGAAACGCGGCCCGGGCCAGAATGTAGACGTAGGGATAAAACGCCGCCGTCAGGACCAGAACGGCCGCACCTCGGGTCCTGATCGCGGGAAACCAGTAATCCCGCGCATCGACCCAGCCAAACGCGGCGCGAAGGCCAATTTGCACCGGCCCGGAATATTCAAGGAAATCAACCAACGCATAGGCGCCGACATAAGCCGGCACCGCCAGTGGCATCAGCAGGGCCCATTGCAGCACGCCCTGTCCGGGAAACCGATACATCACCACCAGCCAGGCAGCGCCGGTTCCAACCGCGGCCGATAGCAACCCGACAGCCAACATCAGAATGCCGGTATTGGCCAGATACCGTGGCAGGGTCGTCGCCAACAGATGCGGCCAGATATTCGCAGTCGGGGTCAAGGCAAACCAGATCACCGCAACGATCGGCAAAACCACCAGCCCTGCAATCGCCAGCGCCCCCACCGACCAGGGGTCCGGCGGCCAGTTGCGGCGCGGTGCGCGTGATAGCCTGACGAAATTTTCGGACATGCTTGACGGCTAGCCGAAAGCGGTTCCACTGTCCACAAAAGCCCCTATAGTGCCCCAAACGGAAAACCGCAGGCCCCACTTACGCATGCAGATTGTCTATCATATCGGTGCCAATTGCACGGACAACGACCGGCTGTTGAAATCCCTTTTGCGCAACACCGAGACGTTTTCCGATCAAGGCATCAAGGTTCCCGGCCCCGGAAAATACCGCCGCCTGTTGCGCGAAACGATCCAGAATCTAGCCGGCGCCGCACCGGCCCCCGACACCCGCGACATCCTGATCGACGCCATCCTCGATGACGATCGGGCGAACCGGCTGGTGCTGAGCAATTCTGCCTTTATCTGTGTGCCGGCCCGGGTCTTTGAGAATGGCGTCTTTTATCACCTGATCGAACCCAAGTTGCTTGGATTGCAGCAACTTTTTCCAACCGACCAGATCGAGATTTTTCTCGGCATGCGCAATCCGGCCAGCTTCATTCCCGCCCTTTTCGAGGTGGTCAAGAACCGCAGTTTCACCGAATTCATGCAAGGAATGCCGCTCGACAAGGTCCGTTGGTCCGATGTCATCGAGCGGATCCGCACGATTGCGCCCAACGTCCAGCTGTCCGTCTGGTGCAACGAAGACACGCCGCTGATCTGGTCCCAGCTGATCCGTGAATTGTCGGGCGTTGATCCGACGACCAAGATCGTCGGCGGCTTCGATCTGCTGGCGGCGATCATGTCGACCGAGGGAATGAGCCGCTTTCTGAGCTATCTGAAATCGCATCCGCCACAGACTGAAATCCAGAAACGCCGGATCATCGCCGCCTTTCTCGACAAATATGCGCTGGAATCCGAAATCGAGGACGAAGTCGACCTGCCCGGCTGGACCGAGACAGTACTGACGGAACTGACCGAAATTTACGACGAAGACATGCACACGATTTCGCGCATGCATGGCGTCAACTTCATCAGCACCTGATAAGGCGGTTCAAGACATGATCAAATCCGGACATACTTCGAGTTTCGGGTTCTACAAATCGGCGATGATCATCCAGTATCGCTGCCCCGCGTGCCAATCGACGACCCTAAACGTCATCGAGAACGATGGTCCGCCACGTGTCATCGATGGCAGCACAAAGGATTACTACAACGCGGAAGACATGGAATGCGGTCGGTGCCGGCATGCTGCACCGGGATCCGCGTTTTTCTGGCGGTCCGAATCGTTGACCACACCAGAAGCGTTCCATGCGGTTTGCGACAGATTCGAACAAGACGAAGTCCCGCTGCAAAGCAAACGACATCGCGATTGCGAAATCGTGCTAAGGTGGGAAGGTTTGAAAGACCACGAAATACACGTCCGCAAGTACGCAAAACCGACTGGCCCGGACTGATCGATGCAGCCTTGGCCTGATGCGCCCTGGCCGGATTGAACGGCGCAATGCGACCAGATCCGCCCGTCAGGCCATGCCCAGCGCAGCCTTGTACATCTCAAGCACCGCCTCTTCTTCGGCAATGTCATCGGCGTCGCGCTTGCGGAGCGCGATCACCTTGCGCAAGACCCTGGTGTCATAGCCGCGACCCTTGGCTTCGGCCATGACTTCTTTCTGGGCGTCGGCAATGTCCTTTTTCTCGGCCTCGAGCCGTTCAAATCTTTCGACGAACTGGCGCAACTCGGCCCCGGCAACTGTGGTGCTGGTATCGATGACGTCATCGGGCATAGGGGGCTCCTCTGGGCTGAACTGGACCCTTCCCTAGCCCGCCAACCCGTCTCCTGCAAGGGCAGGTCTTGCACCGACCAATGGCTGCGACTATCGCAGGGCCACCAGCGAAAATGGGGGGACACGATGCAATACCTGATCTGGACTGGTGCAGCGATCTCGGTCGTCGGACTGGCGGGCATTGTCCTCAGCATGCTGCGCGTTGTCCGCGCCCGCCGCGCCGGGCTATCAGACGCCGATCTCAGGGCGCGGATCGCGGCGATCCTGCCATTGAACCTTGGCGCGCTGTTCCTGTCGGTGATCGGTCTGATGTGCGTCGTGGTCGGAATTCTGCTTGACTGACGCGATTTGACTTTAACGCAACTCGGGCGCGTCGAAACCCTCGGCGTATTTCATCGCCTGATGCAGGATCGGCGGCACGGCCCAGACAGGATCTTCGGCTTGCCAGTTCTGCATGTCGGCGCGCAAATCCAGCAAACCCATCGCATGCGCTGCCGCCATCGGGCCGCCGCGCCAGCGATGAAAACCCATCCCGTGAACCGCGAGCGCATCCAGATCGCCGGCCTGCTGCAGCGTGCCATCCTCGATCATCCGTCCGCCCTCGGCCATCAGCGCCGCGATCAGGCGGCGTTGCAGCGGTTCGAGATCGCCGCCAATCGCGGCCGGATCGCCGCCGCCGAACGGCCCGGCGCAAACCCCCAGAA
>JBBKXP010000015.1:0-5949 GCA_037969545.1 Paracoccaceae bacterium
GGATCGTCCTGCGCCAGCACCGGACCCGCCAACAGGGTGGCACATATGGCGGCGCGCAACATCATCGCTCGATCAGGCTCTGCCCGGTCATTTCCGGCGGCAGGTCCAGGCCCATCAGGTCCAGCAGTGTTGGGGCAAGGTCGGCCAACCGTCCGTTGCGCAGTCTTGCCCCTGCCGGACCGCCGATCACCGCCACCGGCACCGGGTTTGTGGTATGCGCTGTGTGCGGCCCGCCCGTTACAGGGTCGATCATCGTTTCACAATTCCCGTGATCCGCCGTCAGGACCATCGCGCCCCCGGCCTTTTCCAGCGCGGCGACGACGCGGGCCAGACCCTTGTCCACTGCCTCGCAGGCCTTGATGGCCGCGTCCAGATCGCCGGTATGGCCGACCATGTCGGGATTGGCATAGTTGGTGACGATCAGGTCGTAGCCCATTTCAATGGCCCCGACGAAGGCATCCGTGACCGCGACCGAGGACATTTCCGGTTGCAGGTCATAGGTGGCGACCTTGGGCGATTTCGGCATGAACCGGTCCTCGCCTGCTTCGGGTGCCTCCTTGCCGCCGTTCAGAAAGAACGTGACATGCGGATATTTCTCGGTCTCGGCCAGCCGGAACTGGCGCAGGCCCTTGCCGGCGACCCACGACCCGAGCGTGTTGCAGATGTTGCGTTTCGGGAAAATCGCCTGAAACCAGTCGCGGTGGGCGTCGGAATATTCCACCATGCCCAACCGCGCCGCCATTTCGGGCATCGCCCCCCGGTCGAACCCGGCGAAATCGGGCTGGCCGATGGCCGCCAGAATCTCGCGCGCCCTGTCGGCGCGAAAGTTGAGACAGAACAACCCATCGCCCTTGGCGAAACCGGCATAGTCGCCGATCACCGTAGCGGGGATGAATTCGTCGGTCTTGCCCGCGTCATGGGCGATTCGCACGGCGTCTTCGGCAGTCGCGGCGCGGTCACCCTCACCGCGCACCATCGCCGCATAGGCGGTCTGCACCCGTTCCCACCGATTGTTGCGGTCCAGCGCGTAGTACCGCCCGATCACCGTGCCGATCCGTGCCCCCTTGGGCAAACGCTGCACCAGCGACGCGACGAAATCTCCCGCCGAGCTTGGCGCCACATCCCGCCCGTCGGTGATCGCGTGCAGTACCACCGGAACCCCGGATGCGGCGATGGCATCGGCGGCGGCGATGATATGGTCGATGTGGCCATGCACCCCGCCGTTCGACACCACGCCCATCAGGTGCGCGGTGCCGCCGCTGGATTTCAGCGTTTTGACAAAGCCGACCAGCGCGTCAGTCTTGGCGAATGACCCGTCCTCGATGGCCAGGTCGATCTGACCAAGGTCCATCGCCACCACCCGCCCGGCGCCGATATTGGTGTGCCCGACCTCGGAATTGCCCATCTGCCCTTTGGGCAGCCCGACGTCCGGGCCGTGCGTAATCAGTTGCGCATGCGGACAGGTTACCATGATCCGGTCATAGGTCGGGGTATCGGCCAGAACCGGCGCGTTCGATATGGGATCATCGCGCAACCCCCAACCGTCAAGGATGCACAGGACTACAGGGCGTGGGGTGGTCATGTGCGGCTCCGGTCAATTCGCCGCCCTTCTACCGCTAACGCGGCCAAGGGGAAACAGCCCCCACCTTCACTTTACCATAAAACTCCCGCCAGAGGCATCCGCCCTAGCCGGACCCGATCAACGCGCCGGCCGCAAAGACCAGTGCGCCGCCAAGAACCACCTGAAACGTCGCCCTGAAAAACGGCGTATCCATATAGCGGTTCTGAATCCAGACGATCGCCCAGAGTTCCACAAAGACGACCACGAACGCGATGCTGGTCGCTGTCCAGAAATCGGTGATCAGGTAAGGCAGCGCGTGGCCAAGTCCGCCTAAGGTCGTCATGATCCCCGACGCCAGCCCGCGTTTCACCGGCGAACCGCGCCCGGAAATGACTCCGTCGTCATGCGCCGCCTCGGTAAACCCCATCGAAATGCCCGCACCGATCGACGCCGCCAGCCCGACCAACAGCGTCGTGCGGGTGTCGTGGGTGGCGAATGCAGTGGCAAAAATGGGGGCCAGCGTGCTGACCGAACCGTCCATCAGCCCCGCCAGCCCCGGCTGCACCCAGGTCAGGACGAACTGGCGATGCGCCGCGGACTCCTCCTCGCTGCGGCTGTCGTCATCAAGATGTTTGTCTTCGAGTGTTCCGGCCTTTTTTGTATGCGCGGCCTCGGCAGCGGCCAGATCGCCCAACAGCTTTCGGGTGTCGGCATCGGACGTGGCGGCGGCAGCGGTCAGATAGAACCGCTCGGCGTCACGTTCCATTTGCGCCGCTTCGTCGCGGATCCGCGTAAGGCCCAGATTTTCGATCAGCCATGTCGGACGGCGGGCATAGAACCCCGACACATGTTCACGCCGGATCAGCGGAATGACTTCGCCAAAGCGGTGTTGATGCAGGTCGATCAGGCGCTGGCGGTGGGTATCTTCCTCTTTCGCCATGCCGTCGAAAACCGCCGCTGACGCCGGATAATCCTTGCGCAGCATTTCCGCATAGCTGCGATAGATGCGCCCGTCATCCTCTTCGGACGAAATCGCCAGTGCCAGCACTTCTTGTTCAGTCAGGTCACGAAATCGGCGGCGCGTCGACAGGCCGGGGATCATGGCAGGGCTCCGGATTAGAATGGTTCTAAGTCTAACGGGATTGCTGGCACGGGCAAGCCCTGCCGCACCCTTGTCCGAACTGAACCGCACAGTTTATGCTGGTACCCCAAGAGGCCGAGATGCCGGTCGGTACCGACAAGATCAAGAAGGGACGCAAATTTGCACAGGTCCTTGCCGGGGCCCGCGACGTGTTTCTGCGCGACGGCTTTGACGGGTCAAGTGTCGATGACATCGCCCGTGTCGCGGGCGTGTCAAAGTCGACACTTTACAGCTATTTCCCCGACAAGCGCCTGCTGGTTACCGAGGTGGCCCGCGCCGAATGCTGCCGTCAGTCCGTCATGGCCACCGATCGCATCGACTTGACCGGCCCGGTCGACCTTGTCCTGCACGACATGGCCGGGCAGATATTCGATTTCGTAACCTCTGACTTTGGCGCCCGAATTTATCGGATCTGCGTCGCCGAAAGTAACCGATTTCCTGATTTGGGGCGCGAGTTCTACGACAGCGGCCCGTTGCTGGTGCGCGACCGCATCATCGCCTATTTCACATCGGCACAGTCGCGGGGCGAATTGGCGATTGACGACCCCGAAATGGCAGCCGCGCAGTTTCAGGAGCTTTGCAGGGCAGACGTCTTTCCGCGCCTGATCTTAAACATGATTCCCTGCGCCACTGCGGCGATGAAGGCCCGGGTGGTGGACAACGCCGTGCGCACCTTTCTGGCCCGTTATGCCGCGCCCTGAGTCTCACCGGATGTAGAATCAGATAAACGCCGGGCTGTGCGTCAGGCCAGGCTCATGTCACGAAATCGGCGCGGGCATAGCCCTGCAGAAACAGCAGGCCGGTCAGATCGCTGTGGTTGATCCGCACATCGCACTGCGCCTGCACCGCAGGTTTGGCATGCATCGCGACCCCGGTGCCCGCCCGGCCAAGCATACCCAGATCATTGGCGCCGTCACCGACGGCCAGCACGTCGGTCACGGCCAGCCCCAGACGCGCCGTGATCTCATCAAGCGCCTCGACCTTGGCGGCACTTCCCAGAATAGGTCGGCCGACCTCACCGGTCAGGTGGTCCTGTGTTGCCAGCAGTGTATTGGCGCGGTGTTCGTCAAAACCTAACGCGGCGGCGATCCGCGCGGTAAAGGCGGTGAATCCGCCCGATACCAGCGCCGTATGAGCGCCGCTGGCCTTCATCGTCTGGACCAGTTCATAGCCGCCCGGCGTCAGGGTGATCCGTTCGGCCATGACCTTGTCGATCGCGGCGACGGGCAGACCTTTCAGCAGTCCGACCCGTTCGATCAGTGCGGCCGTGAAATCCAGTTCGCCGTTCATCGCGCGTGCCGTGATATCGGCAACCCGCGCACCCACCCCGGCCTCGATTGCGAGTTCGTCGATGCATTCCTGGCGGATCATCGTGCTGTCCATGTCGGCAAGCAGCATCCGCTTGCGACGGTCGGCGGCGGGCTGGACGATCAGGTCGACGCCATTGTCCTGCATGCTGTCCCAGAAGTCCCAGCGATTATCCGGGACGGCAGGCACCGAAAATTCCGCGGCTTCGTCGACTGACAACCAATTCATCGGGCCGCCACCCCAGGCATCACGCAGATTTTCGACCAAAGTGGTCGACAGCGTGCGTTCGGCAGGCGAGGTCAGGAGGGTGACAATGAACATGGGCACACCTTTGGGCGAACTGCTGCTCTTGGGCTAGCCTGTTCCGGCGGCGATGGCCAGATGCCGGACGCGCCCTATCTCGCAAGTATCGGTTGAAATGCACGAATGCCGCCAAGCCGCGCCGTGCCTTCGCCACCCTGCTTTTGGCCAGCTCCATCGCTGCTCAGGCGGTTTTCCACACTGTCACCGCCGACAATCATGGACATCGCCTTTGGGCGCAATCCGCGACGTTCCGTCGCATTTTGTCCCCAAACCGCCGCAAGAGCCCGATTTCCCGCTTGCCGCGCCGCCCGCGCCCAAGTATCTGCGCGATTGGGACACCCTTCCCCAACGAAGGGATTGGTTCATGGCAATTAAATCCTTTTCTTTCCGATTGTTGCGGTTTTCGTTTCGGGACCTTGTGGCAGCTTTGTGTCAAAAAGCCGATCAGTCACAGTCGGATCGGCCATCGCGTGAGCATAGTGTTTCATCACCGTGGCAACGTCTTTCCAACCACCGCGCATGGCGACAGTCTTGGGGTCGACCCCCGCCTGTAGCAGCCCGGTTGCAAAGCCGTGGCGGCAACAGTGAGGAGTCAGCGGGGCGATACCAGCCCGCCGTGCGACGTTGCCCCATACCTGCCCTACGCTCTCGCCGCTGGCATAGTTGAATACCCGGTCAGCCGGATTGCGATTCGATGGAATATTCGCCAGCGCGACCACGACAGGCGCGGCCAAGTGCGCAATGCGCGTGTCGTCAACCTTTGTCTGCCGGATCGTCGCGGTCTTGGTCGACAGGTCCAGATCACCCCAAAGCAATTCGCAGGCTTCCCCCCGCCGCGCCCCGGTCCCAAACATGAACAGGCACAGTGCCGCCAGATGGTGCAGCCCGTCAGCCTTGGCCTGCACCTCGAATGCGGCCACCCATTCACGGGTCGCCGGGACTTTCGTTTTCGTGGCGACCTTGAACCGGCTGACCTTGATCGGTGCGCACCAATCCATTTCGGCGGCATGGTTGATAATGGCTTGGGTCGGCACGATCACCTGACGATTGTGGGTCGCGCCGCTGGCGGCCGGATACAGCTTGAGCGCACTTTGGCGAATTGCGCCGCCAGTGATTTCGGAAACCAGCGTATCCCGCCAGTGATCCTCGATCTTGGCAAGGAATCGATCCGACTTTCCAGCGTTGCGATATGCCAAAGCAGCTTGGGAAAACATCAGCGCCGCCCCCGGTCCATCAAGATGACGTCGCCAAGCTGATCGTTCAGCTTCCGACGCGACCCTTTGGGCGATAGCTTTGTCCGTTGTTTCACAAGAGCAGCGTAGTCGCCGTCCGGCGACGGTGCCTGCGTAGTGCCAGACCTTGCCCCGTTTGAAGATTGTGAGTGACATTCCATCGCCTCCATAAAGGCTTCAACGTGATGCTGCCGCATGACGACTTTGGCTCCGATCTTGCAGTAGCAGCCAAGCGCCCGAACATCATCCTGCACCCGCCGGGGCGGCACGCCCAACCTTTCCGCCAATTCGAGCGGCGTCACGGTGTCAGGGATAATGGCGGGATGGTTCGGCATCAGTCTTCGCCCACAACCTGATTGTCCCGCTCATACTCAAGATTCCTGGCAATCTCTCGACGCAAATCA
>JBBKXP010000016.1:0-2647 GCA_037969545.1 Paracoccaceae bacterium
CTCTCGCTGCGCTCGAACGCGATTTCCGATCCGACCGTTCTTAGTAAACCTGAACCGTTTTAGGTTACGCGCGGCGCGATGGTTGACAGATCGCGGTTCAGTCGATCCCGATACTGGTTGGCCAGCATGCGGATATTGCCGCCCGCCCCGACCATCAGGTTCTGGTGTTCAAACGGATCGGCGCGGCTGTCATACAGTTCCTCGCCGCCGTCCCAATAGATCGTATAACGGTGTTCAGGCGTGCGCAGAGTAAACGCCATCTGACCATCCGGGTCATCCGCGAACTTGCCCCAGACGGCCATCGCTGCGTCGGCGCGATCCGGGGTTTCACCGCGCAGAATGGCCAAAAGGTCGATGCCGTCAAGGGCATGCGGCGGCCGCGCCCCGGTCTGTGTCATGATCGTCGGATAGAGGTCGAGCAGCGAAACGGGCCGCGTCCAGCGCCCCTGCACGACCCCCGGCCCGGCCACGATCAGCGGCACCCGCAGGGCACGTTCCCACAGGGTGAACTTGCGGAATGCCAGCTTTTCGCCGAACTGCCAGCCATGATCGGACCAAAGGACAATCAGCGTGTTGTCGGTCTGCCGCGTCGCGTCCAGTCGGTCCAGCAGCCGACCCAGCAGCGCATCGGCGTAACTGACGGACGCCAGATAGGCCCGCAGAAAGGCGTTGTATTCGCCATTCCGGTGCAATTTTCGGCCAATCCGGCGGTTGGCAAACCGGGCTGATTCAGGTGGCAGGCCGTCGACCTCGGTGCGGTCGTCGGGATCGAAACTGACACCTTTCAGCCCCGGCGGCACTGCGACCGTTGCGGGGTAGATGTCGAAAAAGGCCTGCGGCACGATGAACGGCAGATGTGGGCGATAGAGGCCAAAGCCCCAGAACTGGCGGTCGGTATCGGGGTAGATTTCGCGGCACATCCAGTCGGTGTTGCGGGCGTCGAAACACCCGCTGTCGTCCGGCACCGGGCCGAAATCGGACAGCCGGTGCAGGTCGCCCTTGCTGATGGTGGCGCTGATCGCCGGATAGTCTTGGTGGCTGACGTCCGTGTGGTAAGTATCCCAGTCGTCGGGATCGATGCCCCGGACATCCTTGTGGAAAATCTTGCCCGCACCGGTGGTGCGCCAGCCTGCGTTGCGCACCGCCCCGACCAGCGACAGCCGCCGGCCCGCAGGATAGGCCATGTCCCAGGTTTCATCGTTGGTGTAGACGCCGCTGTGCCAAGGCGCCTGCCCGAACAGCGTCGCGGTCCGCGACGGCGAACAGGCAGGCACGGTGGCATAGGCGTTGTCGAACACCATGCCGCGCGCCGCCAGCCGGTTCAGATTCGGCGTCTTGACCTGCGGATGTCCACCCAGCGGCTCGATCCAGTCGTTCAGGTCTTCGATCGAGACGAATAGGATGTTCATGCCACCACCTTAGGCTTGGGCCAGGTGGCGGCAAGTGATTGGAACGATTACCGATACCAGAGCGACTGGCCGTTGTGGAAAATCTGCACCTTGGCGGGATCGGCGCTCAACTTGACCGCCTTGTCGCGCAGGTCGCCGTGGATACCCGGCAACTTGGCCAGTATCGCGTCGTTGCCGCCGACACTGTTGAAATACAGGATCGTCACCTCGCCCAGGGCTTCGGTAAAGTTCACTGTCCCCTCGAAAATCGCGGTGCCTTCGGTCGCCAGCATATCCTCGGGGCGCACACCCACGTTGACCTTCAGACCCTTGTCGGCATCCTGGGTCGGCACGTCCGACACTGCGGTGCCGCCGCCGTCTAGCGTTACCGTCGTCTGCTTGCCGGTGCCGGTAATTTCCCCCGACAGCAGGTTCATCGCGGGCGAGCCGATGAACTGCGCGACAAATTCATTCTCGGGGCGTTCATACAAGGTCAGCGGCGCGCCAACCTGGGCGATGCCCTTGTTGGCCAGCACGACGATCCGGGTGGCCAGCGTCATCGCCTCGACCTGATCGTGGGTGACGTAGATCATCGTGCTTTCGGGCATCGATTCCTTCAGTTGCGCAATCTCGATCCGGGTGGCAACGCGCAGGGCGGCGTCAAGGTTCGACAGGGGTTCGTCGAACAGATAAACCTTGGGGTCGCGCACGATAGACCTCCCGATGGCGACCCGCTGGCGCTGGCCACCCGACAGCGCCTTGGGCAGCCGGTCAAGGTAGGGGTCAAGTTGCAGGATCTTGGCGGCCTTGCCCACCGCCGCGTCAATTTCCGCCTTGGATTTCTTGGCCAGTTTCAGTGCGAACGACATATTATCGCGCACCGTCATGTGCGGATAAAGCGCGTAGGACTGGAACACCATCGCGATGCCGCGCTGCGCCGGGGGCACGTCGTTGACCACCAGCCCGTCGATCCGGAGCTCGCCACCGGTGATCTTTTCCAGCCCCGCGATCATCCGCAGTAGCGTCGACTTGCCGCAACCCGAGGGGCCGACGAACACGATCAACTCGCCCTGCTTGATGTCGAGGTTGATGTTCTTCAGCACGTCGATGGTGCCGCCATAGGTCTTGGCAACGTCGGTCAAAAGCAGATCGGCCATGGGTTATCTCCCGCTATCCGGTGGTGTCTGTGGCGAAAAAGGCCTGCCAGGGCGGCAAAGTAATGCGGTTGCCGTCTGCCTCACCGTTGAACGGCGCACCTT
>JBBKXP010000017.1:0-8147 GCA_037969545.1 Paracoccaceae bacterium
CCTACGATGCCCTCATCCAGGCCCTTGGCGACATCTGTGGCCTCTTCGATCCCGAGGAGTGCTGGAATTTCTTCAACGCTGCAGGATATGCGTCAGATTAAATGCAAACTGCTTTAGGCGCCCGACAAGGTGCTGGCAGACCAATGCGAACCAGTCTCTGCAAGGACAGTGACGTTGTCTCTTATTCCGTGCAAAGGCCGCGCCAATCGGGGCTCACATCGTTGCCGGGTTCATGGAGAAGATCTTCCACATTTCTCAGCGAACGCGGGAAGCGAATGTACTTCATCACCGCCAGGCGGATTATCTCCGGGCTGGTCTTGAAGTAGCTGAATGGCGATCGTTTGGTCATCCGGCAAGGCTAGGTGACCGCCCTGACCGCCTCGAGCGGGGTCTTCTGACAACACCCGGAGGAGGCATCCTGCGCTGCCGGCCCGTTTCCGGGTCTGCGTCAGGTCACCTTGACATGCAGATCGTCAAGCCCGGCGATCGCCACAACCAGATCATCACCGCGCACCACAGGCCCGACACCAGAGGGCGTTCCGGACATGATGACATCACCGGCGGCCAGTTCGAAATATTCCGATAGATAGGAAATCATCTCCGGCACCTTCCAGATCATCTGATTGAGGTCGCCCTCTTGCCTGACCTCGCCGTTGACCTTCAGTTCGATCCGTCCAGCCGCCAGATGCCCCACATCAGCCACGGCTTGCAGCGGACCGACCGGGCCCGAGCGCTCGAACGCTTTGCCAATCTCCCAGGGGCGCCCCATCTTCTTGGCCTCACCCTGAAGATCGCGCCGGGTCATATCCAGCGATGTCGCATAGCCCCAGACGTGATCCAGCGCCTTCTCAAGCTTGATGTTCGTCCCGCCGGATTTCAGAGCCACCAGCAATTCGACCTCGTGATGCACGTCATCGCTTTTCGGCGGATAGGGGAAGGTGCCGCTGGCATCGAGGTTGTTGGGGTTCTTCTGGAAGAAGAAAGGGGGCTCGCGATCCGGGTCGTGACCCATTTCGACGGCGTGGGCGGGATAGTTGCGACCGATGCAATAGACTCGGCGGACCGGAAATGCTCCACCGCCAGCCACGGGAATCGTCGCAAGCGGCGGGGTCGGTATAACGAAATCAGTCACTTGAGCTCTCCCAGATCAGCGAATAATTCAACGTCGTATAGCGATGACACCTGCTAAAATCAATCCGTATCAATTTCAAGCCAGGTTGATTTTCCGCTGCCAATCAACGATGATTTCACTGATTTCAGCCGAGTCCTGCTGAATTGGTCGACCAATAGGGGGCACCTTGCATCTCTCAGACCGAACACCCAGAGCTGCGCCGTCGCTTGAAAAGCTCCGTAATTTCATTGCGGAGGGCGGCTATGATGCCGGTCAGCGCCTGCCGGCAGAGCGTGAGTTGACCGAACGCCTTTCCCTGACCCGGACCGAGCTCCGCAAGGCGCTGGACGTCTTGGAACGCGAAGGCACGGTGTGGCGGCATGTCGGCAAGGGCACATTTCTGACCGACCGCAACAGCGACGGGGCAACAGATGCCTTGATCGATCTGGGGCGCAAGCTCACGCCATTCAGGATGATACGCGCGCGCCTGGTGTTCGAACCGGCGATCGCGCGCGAAGCCGCAGCCAATGCCTCGGGCGATGACCTGCTGGCGATGCAACGGGCAATGGAGCGGACCCGGTCGGCCACCACCTGGGCAGAGTATGAGGAATACGACGACCTGCTGCATCTTCTCATCGCGAAAAGCAGTGACAACCTGTTGCTTGTCGCGCTGTTTCAGCAGCTCAATCAGGTCCGGCGCGCCGTGTCATGGGGCAACGTCGTGCGTGAAACGGCACGGCCTTTGCCAACTCACACCAGCTTTGCCGAACATGACGCAATCGCGGCTGCAATCGCGGCCCGCAATCCCGAAGCAGCCTACGAGGCGATGCGCGACCATCTGCGCTCGGTATCGAACCGCCTGTTCGCAGAGGTGTAGACCACGCGAAAAATGACCGGCGATGGAACCATGGCCGCACGTCCTCCGGCATTGGCCCGGGTGGTCGATCACTCATTGCTCATCGGCAAAATCCGGTCCCGGACCGAGAGGATATGGTCGCGCATCGCCGTTGCTGCACGCGTAGGGTCACGATCCGCGATGGCGGCGAAGATGGCTTCATGCTCGCGGAAGCTCACATGATCGCGTTCGGGCAGTTGCGTTGAACGAAGCTGCCCCCAGACAGTGGCGCGCCGGACGACGTTAAGCGTTTCGAACAGATGCAGCAGCAATTTGTTATGCGTGGCCTTGGCGACGACATGGTGAAAATTGTTGTCCCAGGCTTCGTATTCGCGCCAGTCCTCTGCCTCCCGGCAGCGTTTTGCACATGTGCCGATTTCCTCGATATTGGCCCTCGAGGCATTGGTCGAGGCCAGCCGCGCAAGCTCGGGTTCGATTGCGAGCCGGGCGGCGACCACCTGTGTGGGGCTGGCGAGTTCACCCAAGAAGGCGACATCGTCCATGTTCAGCACCGGCCGAGCGCCGATGAAGGTGCCCCGGCCGACGTGGCGCCAGATCAATCCGTTGGCCTCCAGCTCGGCCAGCGCTCCGCGCAGTTCGCCGCGACCGACACCGATATCCGCGCTGAGCTGGCGTTCTGAGGGCAGCTTGTCGTTATAGACATAGCCGCCTTCAGCGATGAACGCGCGTATCCTGTCGAGAATCTCGTGGTTGCGTGGTCGCGCCATTCCAACCCAATGCGCCAATTGGTTGATTGCGAGAATCGTGGCTGATGCGCATCATAAGGTTCCAAGGATGCCCGTGCCAGCAAGTTGCGGAACATGTCATTCCGCGAAGAACGCGCCGGAACGACGGACTTAACCTACGGGTTTATAATGAAGATTCCCGCCGTTGTGTGTCGAATTCCCGTTGCAACCAATGAGCAGAGGTCCAATGCGACTGACCACGATTCTGGACGGAACGACGCAAAAGGCCTGTGCCGTGCTGTCGAACGGAACGATGCTTGATCTGAAGGCCGCGGCCAAGATCGGCGGCGTTGTGTCGGACGCCCTGGTGGCGGGCACAGTGCAGGCGATTGTCGAAGCCGATAGGGCAACCCGCGACCATATCGGCGCATTGGTCGGCAAGGCCGAGGCCGGAAGCCTGGCGCCTGCATGCCACGCCGCCGCTGATGTGACGCTTCTTGCGCCGATCCCGCAGCCCCGCAAAAACGTATTCTGCGTCGGGCGCAACTATGCGGAGCATATTGCCGAGGGTAACCGGGCTCAGAACATCACCGACGGCGTCTCATCGCATCCGGTTTTCTTCACCAAGCCGCTTACGGCGGTCATCGGGTCTGGAGCTGCGGTCCCGATCTTTCCAAAAGTGTCGACCAGTATCGACTATGAAATCGAACTGGCGATCGTGATTGGCAAAGCCGGGCGTGACATCGCGCGGGAAGACGCCTTCGACCATATCTTCGGCTATACGATTCTGAACGACATAACGGCACGCGACGTACAGCGTCGCCACGGCGGGCAGTATTTCAAGGGCAAGTCGATGGACGGATCTTGCCCGATGGGTCCCTGGGTCGTGACCGCTGATGAGGTGCCAGATCCGCACGCGCTGCGTTTGGTCTTGACGGTCAACGGCGAGGAACGCCAGAATGGCAGCACAGCATCAATGATTTTCGATATCCCGGCGCTCGTTGCTTCTTTGTCTGAGGGGCTGACGCTGGAACCAGGCGATATCATCGCGACCGGCACACCGTCGGGCGTGGGGTATGCAATGACACCGCCACAATTCCTGAAAGATGGCGATGTGGTGGTCTGTGAAATCGAAAAACTTGGACGGTTGGTGAACCCAATCCAGGTCATGTGACGGCGCGTCACTCGCTAACCGGGTGACGCTTATCAACTGTAGCTAGAATATCTGGGAGGATAAAATGCTTAGCAGAAGATTGTTTGCGATCGCACTTGGTACCGCTGTCGGCGCGTTGGCGATGGTACCAGCCGTTGCGCAGGACTTGCGGAAGATCACGTTCGTTCAGCCCAGCCCGTCGGCGATCAACTCGTTCCCGGTCTTTGTCGCAATCGGCGAAGGCTATTTTGCCGAGGAAGGCCTTGAGGTCACGGTCGAGGCCATCAACGGTTCCGGCGCCGTTCTGCAGGCCCTGTCGGCCGGGCAGGCGCATTTCGGTCGTCCTGGCCCCGGCCCGGTGATCGCGGCGCGGTCACGCGGAGTGGACGCGGTGTTTATCTATAACGTGGCTGCCCGCAGCAACTTTGGCGTCGTGGTTCAGGAAGGGTCTGACATCCAGTCGCCCGAAGGACTGCGTGGCAAGGTGATCGGCACAGGCACCGCGGATGGCGCCGAAGTCGGCTTTGCGCGCAACGTCATGACCGGCGCCGGCATGGAGGAGGGCACCGACTACACCTTCCTGACGGTTGGCGACGGCGGACCCGCAACTGCTGCCTTCCTTGGTGGTGCAATTACCGCCTATTCATCCTCGACTGCGGATGCGGCAATCCTCAATCAACGTGGCATGCTGGTGCGCGACATCACGCCCGCTGAATATGCCCGTTTCTTTGGCAACGGGCTTGCCACTATGGGCGACACCATCCGCAATGACCGCGAGCTGGTGGAGAAGTTCCTCCGCGCCTTCAAGCGTGGTCACGAATTTGCCCTTGATGACGCCAATCGCGCGACGGTTTTGACCCATCTGGCAACTGGCAACCCGCAAGAGGGCGAAGACAAGGAGTTCCAGTCGGCGCTTTTTGATGCGGTGCGTTCCAAGACCATCGCCTCAGATGATGCCAATGTCCGGGGCTATCTGCCGCCGGAAGTCTGGGAGGAATGGCAGGACAGCATGATCGCCGGTGGCGAGATCGCAGCCCCTCTGGATGATCTGACTGCGGCCTATACCAATGAGTTCGTGGAAGGCATGAAATAGTGAACCAATCCGCAGCCACCAAGCTCCGCTCGATCGATGAGGGAGAGCCGGTATATGAACTGAGCAATGTCGGAAAAACCTATGCAAGCAACAAGGTCACGGCGCTTCAAGATGTAAGCCTGACCCTGCGCAAAGGCAGCTTTTCGGCGGTGATCGGATCTAGTGGCTGCGGAAAGACCACATTGCTGAAGATCATGGCGGGGCTTACCCCGCCAACGACCGGGCGGGTGATCTTGCGTTCCAAACCCGTGGTCGGGCCGCGACGGGATATCGGCATGATGTTCCAGCAAGCGACCCTGTTTCCCTGGCGCACCACGGTGGAAAATATCGTCCTGCCCATCGAAATCCGCGATGGGCGCGCTGCGGCTGAAACTGCGAAAACAGCCGCGCGCGACCTCATGGAACTGGTCGGCCTCAAAGGCTTCGAGAACGTCTATCCAAACGAGCTTTCCGGCGGAATGGCGCAGCGCGCCTCGATCTGCCGCATGCTGATAACCGAACCGGCCGTTCTGTTGCTGGATGAACCCTTCTCGGCGCTGGATGAGTTGTCGCGCGACTTCATGAACATGGAACTGCAACGCATCTGCGCGGAACGCAACGCCACCTCGTTTCTGGTGACCCACTCGATCCCCGAAGCCGTCATCCTGTCCGATTTCATCTACGTGATGAAGCCGCGCCCCGGACGCCTGGCCGAGATCGTGACGGTCGATCTGCCGCGTCCGCGCACACTCGACATGATCACGACGCCGAAATTCGGCTCGATCGTGGATCACATCCGCAATCAACTCGACAAGGGGGCATTCCTATGACGGTGACGGCGGTGGCTGCCAAGGACGACGTCCCGGAAGATGCAATCTGGGTCGAACAAGAAGCTTTCATCGATCGCGTGCCACGTTCGGTCGCGATGATCTTTGTCTTTGCGATTTTCGTGCTGCTGTGGGATCTGACCACGCGTCTTGGGCTGGTGTCGCCGATCATCTTGCCGACGCCCGCCGAAACGCTGTTCGATCTGATCTTTGTGGGCAAGGATCTTCTCACCGGCGGCTACATGCTCATCGCCCTCTGGATCACCATGCAAGAGGTGTTCTGGGGCTTTCTCCTGGCGCTGCTGATTGGCTTCAGCCTTGGGGTTCTGGTCGGCGAAACCGGCTTTGGCGAGAAAGCAATCATGCCGTATCTCGTGGCAATTGACACGATGCCCAAGGTGGCCTTCGCGCCGCTGTTTGTTGCCTGGCTGGGCTTCGGGATTGAATCGAAGGTTGCCCTTGCCAGTTTCATCGCCACCTTCCCGATCGTTGTGGGAACCGCCGCCGGGCTTCATGCGTCTGATATGAATTCGCGGATGCTGTTCAAGACGATGGGGGCAACCCGGATGCAAACCCTCATCAAGATGAAACTGCCCAAGGCATTGCCGCAGATTTTCACTGGGGTGAAGATCGGCGCGGTCGGCGTCATGGCCGGTGCAATCACCGGCGAGTTTCTGGGCGGCGGCAAAGGTTTTGGCGAGCTGATCCGGATCGCGGCCTCGCAGTTGAACACGCCGCGGGTATTCTCGTTGATCCTGTATCTCAGCCTTGTCGGTCTTGCGCTCTACGCTCTGGTCACATGGACCCAGCGCCGTGTCGTCTTTTGGCAAAAGGAGCGCGTTCAGGGCAATGAAGATGGGTGATAAGGCAATACCCGTCGCCAAACTGACCGGTTTTGCAGCCGACGCGTTCTCCAAATACGGTGTCCCGCGCCATGACGCCGAAGTCGTGGCCGAGTTGATGGTCGAGGCTGACCTCTTGGGGCATGACACGCACGGCCTGTTTCGGCTGCGCCAGTACCTCGCCCGGCTGCGCGACGGCGGGTGCAACCCGACACCGAAAATCGCGGTTCTGAGCGAAACCCCGGCGATTGCGCTGATCGATGGGGATAGCGGGCTTGGGCATCTGACGATGCAGCGCGCCTGCGATCTGGCGATGGAAAAGGCCCGGCATGTCGGGATCGGCTGGGTCGGCGTTCGCGGTGGCAATCACGCCGGACCGGCGGCGCTCTATGTGCGGCCACAAGCGGCAAACGGCATGATCGGGCTTTGCGCGGCGGTTGGCAGCGCCAATCATGTGGCGCCCTTCGGCGGCACCGATCTGTTGTTGGGCACCAATCCGATTGCCATCTCGGCACCCAGTGGCGGGCCTGACCTTTTCGTTCTGGACATGGCCACGACCGTCGCTGCGATGGGCAAGATCAAGGCACTTGTGCAACGTGGCGAGCCGATGCCCGAAGGCTGGATGGTCGGCGCCGATGGCAAGCCGCTGACCGATCCTGCGCGGCGCAGCGAAGGGTTCTTGCTGCCGATTGGCGGGGCCAAGGGCTATGGGCTGTCGCTGGCGATCGGAATGCTGGCGGGGGTGTTGAATGGCGCGGCCTTTGGCTCTGATGTGGTGGAATTCACCTCTGACACCACCAGCCCGACCAATACCGGCCAGTTTGTCGCCGCGATCAATATCGCGACATTCGGCGACCCGTCAGATTTTGCGGCGTCTGCGGCCCATGCGTTTGGGGAAATGCGCGCCAGCACACCGCTGCCCGGCTATCCGCCGGTGCGGATGCCCGGTGACGGAAAAGAGGCCGCGCGCGCGACCCGTCTGGCGGATGGCGTGCCGCTGCATGCAGCCCTGTTTGCCGACCTCAACGCCCTTGCCGCGGAATTGAAACTTCAGCCGCTGGAGCCTTGATCCCGGTCAGCGCTGACTGGAATGCCCCCTCTGAAGTGGCCCACCCACTGGGAAATGATTATCCCGTTTTAAGGAGGACCAGAGGGTGACTGGAAAGCGAGAGAAGTCCGAAGATATTGTGCTGAAGCTGCGGCAACAGTCGCTCTGCTGGAAGTGCCGGGCGCAATCGATGTTCCCGAACTCAGACGGTTAGCCGGCGCTATGCTACCACGCGTTACCGATGCCCAAGCCAGTTCCCGTGTCCGACGTCATATAAAATGGGACATGAGAGCGGTTTGAGCATCGGCCCTGTCTGACGTCAGCACCTGTGGGACTGATTTGAGGATTTGAACAACGGAGGATTTCTGGTTCATCGTAACTTTCAAGGAGCGAAGATGAACAAGGCATCCGGAACATCGAAGGACGCAGCTGACAAGCTGGTCAAGAACATCCGCCGCAAGACCCGCCAGACCTATTCGGCGGAGGAGAAGATCCGCATCGTCTTGGCTGGCC
>JBBKXP010000018.1:0-13458 GCA_037969545.1 Paracoccaceae bacterium
GTCCGGGGTGACCTGATAGCTTTGGTAATCGAGGGCGCGCAGGCCGTTGACGTTGGGCACGTCGACCAGCGGACTCTGGTAGATGATCCGGTTGATCCCGATGTCGAACGAGGCACGCACATAACCGTTGGCGTCGATCTCGACCGAGGTCATGTTGCCGACAGGGGTGCCGTTCTTGGAGATCGACACCGGCGCGAATGCGTCCGACAACTGGGTCAGGCCGGTAGACGAGCCAAGCTGGCCGATCCCGACCTCCATCGGGCCGCCGTTGACGGTGATCGCCAGCGTGCCGGTCGCCGGGTCATAGGCCCCGCCGGATACCGGTGTGACCGACAAGAGCGTGCCGCCGGCGCCGCGGCTGTCGTCGAAGGTCAGGCTGTATTCGCCGACCACCGCCCCGCCAGAGGCGGAATCGCGCAGGACCATCGTCCAGGCATTGGAGGCGCCCGTTGCGGGCACCGACGGAATGAATTCGATGGCGATGTTTTCGGATTTTCCGAGGTTGTCATAGTATTCGATCGAAAGCGCCTCGGTCTGTCCGGCCGAGGTGGATTCGGTTGCCGTGGCGGGCAGGTTGACGGCCAGCGACATCTGCGTTGTCGGCTCGCCCGCGAACTGGTTGGAGTTGATACGCACCGGTTGCAACCCATCCGAGGTATCGCGCGGATAGGTCGGAATCGTGCCGTCTGACAGGGCCGGCCAACCCATCAGGACAAGCCCGCTGGAGGTGCGCAGATAGCCCTGCGAATCGGTGCGGAACGATCCCGTCGAGGTCAGCAGCATGGGATGCACGCCGTTGTTCACCGCGACCGAGGATTCGGTTGTTACCGGGATCATGCCGCGACCGCGCACCGCGATGTCGGTGGCGTTCGAGGTCGACACCAGCGACCCGCGCTGGTCGATCAGCCGCATGTTGGTGGTGCGCACACCGCCTGCGGAATAGGTGCCCTTGCCGTTTTCGATCACCATCGAATGGAAATCCGTCACCGCCCGCTTGTAGCCGTAGGTGGACGAATTGGCGATGTTGTCGGCGATCGTGGCCAGCCGCGTCGCATTGGACGCAAGGCCCGCCACGCTGGCGTTCAGAGACGAGGAAATGGTCATGTGCAGCCCTTCTGGATCAGGTGACGCCAAAGCGTTCGACGACAGGCCTAAGCCATGCCGGCTTAACAGCGCCCTAATGCCTAAAATTGGCAGGAGTAAAGGCGGCGCACGTCGCCTCAAAGATCGCTGCGCAACAGCGTGATCTCGATCCGGTTGTTGCGGATCGCAAAGGCATCGCTGACCGCCGGTCTGCGGTCGGCAAAGCCGGTCAGGCGGTCGATCCGCGCCACCTCAAAACCGCTGGCTTCCAGCAGGTCGCGCACCGCCTCGGCCCGGTCAGTCGCCAGCGTCCAGACCTGCCGCTGTTGCACAACGACGGACCGCGACGCAGTGTGACCGGCAATCGCCACCGGGTTGCGCACGATCGCAAAGATCCGCGCCAAAGTCTCCACGATCTCGGTCGCGACGCTGGTCGGGACGGCGGTATCACCGACGAAAAGCCTGGCATCCTCAAGATCGAATATCTCGATGATGAGGCCCTCGTCGGTCAACCGGGTGACGATGTGGCGCAGCGCCTTTTCCGACAGCAGACTTGCACCGCCGCGACCCAGCAGGGTCTCTTCGATATCGCGCAGGGCGGCAACATTGGCGACACTGGCAGCCTCGACCGTGTTCAGCGGCACGATATCGGGGGCATTGAAACTAGTGCCGCCCGTGCCGTTTTCTGCCATCGTCTCTTTGGTGAAAAGACTGGTCCCGCCAAACATCCCGTCACCGCCACCCGACACCCGGTTGACCGCAATAGTCGGCGTGAAATAGTCGGCGATGCCTTTGCGCTGCTTTTCAGTGGTCGCGTTCAGCAGCCACATCAGCATGAAGAACGCCATCATCGCGGTGACGAAATCCGCATAGGCAACTTTCCACGCGCCGCCATGATGCCCGGCCGCGACGATCACCTTCTTACGCTTGATTATAACGGGCGCATTTGACTGCACACTCATCCCGACCACCATATCTCACCCAAAGTCGGGTCTAGCGGGGCGGCGTAAAGGCGGCCTTAACAGGTCAAATTGCGCCTAAACGGTCAGCGGCGGCGATAGATTTCGTCGGGGCCGCAGAATTCGACGAGATCGTAACCGTTGGCGTGCATCAGCGCTGCGATGGCGCCGTTACCGGTGTTGTTCTCGATCGCCCAGACGCCAACGGCATGATCGGCAAAGGGAAAAGCGGCCAGCGCCGCCAGTTCGCCACCTTCGATGTCCAGCGAAATGAAATCGGGGTCCGCGATCCCGACCTCAGCCAGGATCCCGGCCAAGGTGCGTGTCTGTACCGTCACCGCCTGTTCCCGGTGGCGCGGATCGTCGCGCACCCGGGTCAGCATCGCCGGGTCGTAACTGTCGACAAGGCCGCTCATCTGGGTGAAACCGTCGGTCACTTCAATGAACGACGCAGACCCGTCACAGTCGGCCACGGCGTATTGCAGGCAGGGACAGCGGCGCACCGCGCGGGCCTTGGCCAGTTGCGCGCTGACGGGTTCGATCAGGGCGCCGGTCCAGCCACGCCAGACCTCGAAGTAAAAGGTGTTCGACCCCGTGGTGCCGTCGTATCCGCCGATATCGACAAAGGTGCCGCCGCGCTTGCCCTCCAGCAGGCGGTCGACGACCGCATCCTGTCCCGCCTGCGAGGCATAGGGATAGGTCGGTTCCAGCATCGCGCGCAGTTCGTGCATCTGGCGCAGGAGAGCGCCACGCCTGCGGGTCGTGTCGGTCGCCAGCATCGTGGCGAGTTCGGCATGGGCGGCGGCGAGTGCGCTGCGGGCGGCGGCGATCCGGTCAGTCAGCGTCATGTCGCGCCGCGGTCGCTGTATGACTTCTCCTCGACCAGAGTTGCGCCGAGCAACAGGTTGATCCGCTTTTTCAAGGCCGCGCGACGATCGTTGGTGACATAGACGGCGCGGGCAAGGGCGATGAAGGCGGGGCCGAAATCCTGCGTCTTTTCCCGGGCGCGGATGTCATCCTCGATCACCCAGAGGGCGGCGTTGATCTGATACATTTCGTCCCAAAGTGCAGTCAGACCGGGGCTGGGCGGGATCGCGCCCGCCGCCTGATCCAGCACCGCCTTTTCGTGGCGCACATTCGCCAGCTTGACCGGATCGGTCATCCGTTCGGATTTCAACCGCAGGATCGTCAGTTTGTCGATCAGTTCGCCCGGGCTGACAGGGACCAGAATATCGCCCATCATCCGGCCTTTCGCGCCCGGCTGACCTCGGTCTCAAGCGCCAGCCGCACCGAGGTCATGACCCCGCTCCATTCAAGTGCCGCGATCTGGCGGAACAGGCGCATCGACGGATACCACGGCGTTCTTGCCCCGCGGTGCGTGTAAATCCAGAACGGATCCCAGTGCAGGATCGTCCAGCAGGGCAGACCCAGCGACCCGGCGATATGGGCAGCGGCGGTGTCTGACGTGATGATCAGGTCCATCTGCTGCATGGTCGCGGCGCAATCGGCGAAATCACGGTCGGTGCTGGCGCTGTCGATGATCAGCGTGGCGGTGGCGTCGGCCTGATAGGCGTCCAGCCCCGGCCCCTTGTAGAGCGAGAATAGCTGCACCCCCGGCAGATCGGTCAGCGGCAGGAAATCGGCATGGCTGAACGACCGGAACGCGTTGCCCTTGTAGGTGGTCGATCCGGTCCAGACCACACCGACGCGAAACTTGTCCCGGTGCGGGGCGACAATCGACAGCGCCCGAGCGGTGGCATCGGCAGGCACATGCAGAACGCTTGGCGGCGGTATGTCGGCGCGGCTGCGCAACTGCAGCAGGGCAAGGTCCATGACGTTGACCCAACAATCGACGGTTTCGTCCTTTGGCAACGCGGTGCCGACCCAATCGGCCCCGGCGACATCTTGAAACAGCCGCGTCATCGGTTTTTCGGCCAGCAGCAGCACGCGCGGCCCCAACGCCTTGAGGTGCGGCAGAAAGCGGTTGAAAAGCACCGCGTCGCCGAACCCCTGTTCGGGCAGCACCAGCACCGTCTTGCCCGCCAGATCGGCCTGCCCGTCCCATTCCGGAAACGGCAGATTGCGCTGGGTCAGTTCCGGGGTGCGCCAGCGGGCGCGGTAGCTGCGAAAGGCACGCGAAAAATCGCCCTCGCCCAATTGCGCAAACGCCAGTTGCACCTGCAGTTCGGCATCGTCGGGAAACCGCGCGACCAGCGGCTCCAGATGGTCGATGGCGGCGCGGTATTGGCCAAGCCCGCGCAGGCAGCGGCCGATCATCGCCAGATGGTTCAGGTCGTCCGGGGTCAGGGCAAGGATCTCTTGGCGCAGGCGGACGGACCGGTCGTAATGGCCGAGGTCAGACAGGATGTTGGCGAAATTGTTGCGGATGCCCGGCGCATCCGGGTCCAGTTCGAACGCGCGTTTCTGGGCACGCAGGGCCAGGCTGTGCCGCCCGGTCGTGCGCAACAGCGCCCCCAGATTTGACCACAGGCCGGCATCGCCGGGGTCGAGCGCCAGATAGCGGGCGTAAAGCGTGCAGGCAGCAGCGGTATCGCCGCGCCGATGCGCGTCGACGCAGGCGGCCCGCAGCGACGACAGGGTATCGGGTGACGCTATGTCAGCCACCTTGCCCGCCGCCGCGGTTGCGTTTGACCGGTGTGACAAGGGTTTGTGGACGGCGTTCTTCGGCCTGCTGGAACAGGCTGAAGGTCTGGTTGACATAGTTCACCGCGCCCGAAATCAGCTCCATGTAATCCTTGAGCGCCGGCGTCACTTCGGTTTCCACCACGACGACCGACCGGTCCTGCGGCAGCGTCTCGAACCCGACATAGAAAAGCGGATCGCCCCGGCTGATCCTGATCGGCTTTTCGATATTGTGCCATTCGAACGCCCACATCAGCGGGCGCGGCCAGACGTTGATCGGAAAGCGGCCGCCAAAAATCGTGCCGGGTAGCGGATCGCGGGCATAGTCCATGAACGGCGACACCTGGCTCAGATAAACCGGTTCATCCGCGATAAAGACATAAGGCAGCGACAGCTGGATCGTCGGGACTCCGGGATAGCGCCATTCCTTTTCCGCCGTCATGTGCAGCTTTTCGCCCAGCTTGTTGGCGCGGATCGCGCTCATGTCGCCGTTCAGGTTGCGCAGACCCGCCTTGCCGTCCTTGTCGCGACTGAACGCGATGTTGAGGTCGTAGGGACAACGCACCATGAAATAACGGCTTTCCAGATTGATCACCGCCGGACAGCGGCTGGCCGATTTGGCGTGGGTCTTGTTCTTGTCGGCGGTGCGCACCCGTTCAGGCGGCGCATAGATGATCCCGCCCTTGAGTTCGTTCAGAAACCAGCCCACCGTCACCGGCCCGCTGGCGGGTGCCGTATCGCGCGTATTCTCGAACTTGACGGAAAGTTGCATCGGGCAAACCTGTATGACGAATGACTTTTGTCGAGACTGAACCTCAAAGTTGGATTGAAGTCAAAAGGCGCCGTCATTTCGGGGTGATCGACGGCAAAGTGAGGATATCAAACTTGGCCAGAAACAGCACGATGGTTTCGGTCATGTCCGGCGACTGTCCGATTGCCTTGGCCAGATCGGCGATCGTCATCGGGCCGGACTTCCCCAGCACCGCACGTGCGTTCAGCAGCGCCGGATCGGGCACGATCTTGCGCCGGTAAAGGTCTCGGCCATTGACGGCGTCCAGCGCCGTCAGGTCGGCAGCCGACAGCGAGCGGCCCGGACCAACCAGCGTCGCAGCACGCAAGGTGGTCGTCGGATAGGCCGCGTAAAGCTCGAAAGGGTCAACTTCGAGCGGATTTGTCGGTCCACTGGACAACTGCGGCGTCGTCGGCAGAGCCCCTTTGCGCTGCTCGGCCAGATGATCGGCAAGGGCAAGATACTGCGGGATGACGGCGGCCCAGTCGAACTGCGCACGAACATGCGCCGCACCCGCCTTACCCATTCCAGCGCGCAGGCCTGCATCGCGCCCGAGAACCAAAAGCGACTCTGTATAGGCCCGAACGTCGATCTGGGTCAGCTGCTGCACCAGCGAAAGATAGCGCACATAGTCGTCGCGCTCATCGGCAAACCGGGCCGCGATGGCCTTGCCTGACCCGGCATTCGCCATGCGTGTCGGGATCAGAAATCCGGTCTGGCCATGCAGCACGGTATCGCGGAACCCGCTCCAGTCCGGCATGACAACGGGCAGTGCCGCCGCCATCGCCTCGACCGGGACAAGGCCGAATGTCTCTTGCACATTGTCCACCGGCAGGGTGAACACGTCGGCCCCCGACCAGATCGCCCGGCGCACCCAGTCGTCGCGTCCGTCGATCAGCGTTGTGGTGACCGTCGGGCAGACCTGCGCCGCGCCCCGGCGATGCAGGTCTTCTTCCTCGGGTCGGGACGCCCAGCCGACCATCCACAGATGCACCGGGCGGCCCAGTTGCTGTGCAACGGTTTCGAGGGCCAGAAACAGTGGGACCGGATTGGCCTTTTCGATCGAGGTCCAGCGCCCAACCGTCAGATAGACGACCGCATCCTCCGAAGCGCCGAATTTTTCCCGTGCCGCGACCCGAGACGCCGGCATCGCAGTGAAATCGTCGGCGTGAATGCCCAGCGGGATCACCGGCAGCTGCGGTTGCGGAATTCGCGTGGCACCGAACCGGCCGCGCAGATACTCGTCTTCCAGCGCGAATTGCCGGACCAGCACCGATTTCACCGCCTGCGAGGTGCAGATGATCGCATCCCAGGGTTCGACCGGTTCCGACATCAGGTTGTGCAGGGCGGTGATCACGCGGCGGGTCGACATGGTATGGGTGATTCCGACAAGCGAACACTTTTCCGGTCCATACCGTTGCCGCCGCCATGTGGCCGACAAATAGCCCGGCGCCGGAAAAAAGATCGCCCCATTGCGGGTGAAATTGCTGTCGCCGCGCAGAGAATCGACCCGAATAGGGCGCTTTTCGCCCAAGTCGCGCGCGATCTGATCGAAGGTCTTGGCCGCCGCCGGCGCATCGACAACCACATTCACCTGCGGTCCCGGCACATGCCGCAGAAAGCCTTTCAGAAACGATAGCCCCGCCGACCGCCGACCGACCAGATCGCTAGTCGTTGATTCAATCGCGTCCGGGTGAAAAAAGATTGCCGGGGTGTCGGGCATGTCTTGCCTTGGCTTGCAGGTCTCGCACGACCTTGGCCGGGTTGGCTGCGTCGCGCAAGCGTCAGACGGCCAGATCGACGGCCTGTTCAGCGTCCGACTGCACCGCCCGATCCAGCGCCTTTTGCAGTGTCGCGCCACGGACAAAATCCGGCGACACCTGTTGACCGGCATCGATGGCGGCAATGAACCGGGCATAGTTCGTGTCGATATTGGACAGTTTCACGCCGCGCCATGTCGCCGTCAGCATGTCGTCGCCGACACAGGCACGCAGGCTGCTCTGGTCATTCTCATGGCGCACATCCAGTCCGCCCTTGGTGCCGGATATCCGCAGCGATAGATCGTTGAAATGTCCGGTCGCCATCCGGCTGGCGTGGATTACCCCGACCGCACCATTGGTCAGACGCAGGTGCATGTTGAAACTGTCGTTGGCATCCAGAACATAATCGCCGATCCGGCCCTCTGGCGCCTTGTCGAACGTGGTCAGACGACACGACAGGCTGGCCGCATCCGCACCTGCGACAAGGGTTGCAAAGTCAAGGATATGGACCCCGATATCGCCCAAAACGCCCATCGACCCATGCGCGCTGGACAGGCGCCAGAGCCATTGGGTTTCGGTTTTCCAGTCGCCCCACGCAGGCTGCGTCAGCCAGCTTTGAAGATAGGCGGCCTCGAAATGCCGGACCTCGCCGACCTCGCCATCGGCAACCATCTGCGCGGCGCGGATCAGGGCAGGACCGTTGCGATAGGTCAGGTTGACCATGTTGACGACACCCGCCGTCTGCGCGGCCTCGGCCATCGCAGCAGCCGCGGCGTAGGTCGTGGCCAGCGGCTTTTCACACAAGACATGCTTGCCTGCGGCCAACAGCGGCATGGTTGTGGCATGGTGGGCGGCGTCGGGGGTGACATTCGACACTGCGTCGAACTGGCCCCATGTCAACCCATCCGCCAGCGACCCAAAACCATTGGCAATCCCGTGCTTGGCACAGAAATCCTCCAATCTGGCCTTGTTTGTATCTATTCCAGCAACAACTTCGCAACCGTCAATTGCCGCATAAGCCGCGGCATGGGCGGCCGCCATACCGCCGGTGCCAAGGATCAGAACGCGGACAGGCGCGCTCATCTGAAACCGTCTTCGCCGTCGTGGTGCAGGCGCGGGCCGCGTGCGGTAATCTTTTCGGGGGCACTGCCGACCGGCGTATTCGGGGCGTCTGTCACGTTCGGAACCCGCGCCGCCGGGTTATGCGCCCAATGCACCGCATTCTTCAGCACGGTCTGGATATTGGCGTCGTGATACGTGGGATAGGTCTCGTGACCGGGGCGGAAATAGAACACGTTGCCCGCGCCGCGCCTGTAGGTCAGGCCGGACCGGAACACCTCGCCGCCTTGAAACCAGCTGATAAACACCGTCTCGAGCGGTTCGGGAACGCCGAAAGGTTCGCCATACATTTCTTCGTTCTCAAGCGCGAAATGATCGGGCAAGCCACGCGCGATGGGATGGTTGCGGGATGCAACCCACAACCGCTCGCGCTCGCCCGCCTCGCGCCACGAAAGGGTGCAGGGCGTGCCCATCAACCGCTTGAAGATCTTGGAAAAATGCGCCGAATGGAGCAGGATCAGACCCATCCCGGCCCAGACCTGTTCGGCCACACGTTCGACAACTGCGTCGGCCACATCGCCATGCGCCGCGTGTCCCCACCACAGCAGAACATCCGTTTCGGCCAGCCGCGCGGCGGTCAGCCCGTGTTCCGGTTCCTGCAAGGTCGCGGTCGTCGCGGTGATTCCCTTGTCGGCGTTCAGGGCATCGGCGATGCAACCGTGCAATCCCTTGGGATAGACCCCGGCGACGGTTTTGTTGGTCTGTTCATGGACGTTCTCGCCCCAGACTACAGTGCGGATGGTCATGGCAAATCTCCCCGTAATTCGGCCGATTGTTAGCGTATGACAGGGCCTTGATCTAGCCTGCCGCAATCCTGGGGCGGCCCTGCGCCGTGACCCGCACCGTCGCCTCGATAAACATCTTCTGGCCCTCGACCGTGATCTCTTGAATGTCACGCGAAACGGTCAGGCGAATTTCTTCGACGCCCGCCTCGCGCGCCCGCGCCGTCGCATCGACGGTCAGCGCCTGTTCCAGTGCGTCTAGCGCGAGATCACTGTCGTTGAAACGCTGCGGCCCGGTCGGCAGATACACTGAAAACACACCGGGGCCGGGGCAGATGATGGTGCCGTCAGCCCGCATCGACACCTGCCCGACGACCGCGCCGATGGCATTGGCGACGCCCGCGTGGGCGGGCAGCACCATGCGCGTCCTCAGCCGTAGTCCGACCGCGCCGTAATACGAGGCCGCCGACGCACCCAACCCGATCACCGGCACCCCCAGCGAAAGCGAGGTTTTGATGATCCCGCGATGCTGGTCCAGCCCGGCCCTCGTCAGCGGGTCCTGCGCCATCGCCTCGGGCGTGCGGCCCATCCAGTCGCGCGGATCCTCGGCAAAGGCGGATTCAAGCAGGGCATCGACAGTTTGCCGCGTCAATTGATCGACGATCGCCTGCGCCATGACGTCGGGACTTTCACCAATCCTGTCGCCCGACGCGTCGCGCCGCCGCGCGAAAATGGTCATCGCCTTGAGGGCGGCATCGCCGTCCCAGGCATCCAGCCGCCCGAGGACATGCGCCGCATCCGACGGCGTCACCCCGGCAATCATGACATGGCCACGCGACACCAGCCGACCCAGAGCGGGCACTTCGACCCGTCCTTGCAACGCGTCGGCAAGGCGCAGGGGTCCATCGGCCAGCCGCCGCGCCACGGCGGTTTCGCGCGGGTCCAGCTCTTCGGGAATATCGCCCTGCCAATGCGGGATGACGAAACGGCCGCTTTCCTCAGATGGGATTCCGGCGGCCAGTGCGCGGTCCAGTGCCCGATGCACCAGCTCGGGAAATTCCTGTGCCGCCAGCGCGACCGGCATCAGGCGGCGCGGCCCAAGACGCAGGCCGCCGCCCAATCCCGCGACGACATGCACCTCGCTGTCGCCGCCCAGACCCCAGGTGCGCATCGCCACCGCCTCGACCATCGTGCGATAGGGGCCGACGCGGGCCCCCTCGGGATCAATGGTCGGTTTGCCGTCCCGCAAAAGGCAGATGTCGGTCGTGGTGCCGCCGATATCGCTTACCAGCGCATCCGTCTCGCCGGTCAGCCAACTGGCCCCTGCGATGCTGGCGGCAGGGCCGCTCAGGATCGTCTCGATCGGTTTTTCGCGGGCCACGGCGGCACTGACCAGCGCCCCGTCGCCGCGCACCACCATCAGCCGGGCCGTGACGCCGATATGGGTCAGATGCACCTCGCAGGCGGCGATCAGGCGGGCGATCAGTCCGATCAGGCGGGCATTCAACACGGCTGTCAGGGCGCGTTTCGGGCCGCCAAGGGCCGAGGACAGTTCGTGCGAACAGGTGACCGGCTTGCCCGTGACGGTGCGGATCAGATCGCGGGCCGCGATCTCGTGCGCGGGGTTGCGGGTAGCGAAACTGGCGGCGACGGCAAAACCGGTGATGCCGGGTGGTAACTCGGCTAATTCAGTCTCTAACTTGGCAAGGTCCAGCCGCACGGCTTCGCCCCCGGCATGGGTGTGGCCACCCTCCATCACAATCACCGGATCACCCTTGAGCGCCTCGGTCAGTCCCGCCCGCCCCAGTTCAGGCGCCGCGAAACCGATGAACACCAGCGCGATACGCCCGCCCTGACCCTCGACAAGCGCGTTGGTGGCCAGCGTTGTCGACAGCGACACCATCGCGATGTCGGTCGGCGCGACCCCTGCCTGCGCGATCGCCGCATCAATCGCCCGGCCCACACCCTGCGCCAGATCGGGGCGGGTGGTCAGCGCCTTGGCCGACGCCAGAACGCTGTCCGTCGCCTCGTCAAGCACGACCGCGTCGGTATAGGTGCCACCGGTATCAACGCCCAGAAGATATGCCATGCCCGCCTCACCATTCGTCCCGCCGGGTTTAGCCGCGACACCGGCCAGCGCAAGGCTCTTGCCCGTCAGCGGCTTCTTTTGGCCCTAAATATTCCCCCGGAGGGATCGGAAGAATAAAAAAGGCGCCCCACCTCGCAGCAGGGCGCCCGCGTCACATCGAACCTTAGTTCAAAGCCAGATCGCTGATCGCATGGGTCCAGGCCAACCCTTCGGGCGCCTTGGTGATCGCCGGATTGTCCGGTGACACGCCCGAAAGCAACGTCGCGACCGTCTGGTCGTAATCGGCGGGGTCAAGCGCGCCGTTCGACCCGGCGGTCAGCTTGGCGACTTCGCCCATCATGTAGACCTGATGTTCCAGCGTCTGCGCCCCAGTCTGGTCGTTGTCGACGACGATCTGCGCTGCAGCCTCGGGGTTCTCCTCGGCCCATTTCCAGCCTTTCATCGAGGCCCGCACGAACCGCACCATCTTGTCAGGAAACGCCGCATCGCCCAAGGATTCCTCGGTCACATAGAGACCGTCCTCAAGCACCCCGACACCTTCGGCCAGATAGTTGAACGTGACCAGATCGTCCGGCGAAATGCCCGCGTCAAGCACCTGTCCATATTCGTTGTAAGTCATCACCGAAATGCAGTCGGCCTGCTTTTGCAGCAGGGCATCGACGTTGAATGCCTGCTTGAGCACAGTCACGCCACCCTCGGACCCGTCTGTCGCCAGACCCAGCTTGGCCATCCACGAATAGAACGGATATTCATTGCCAAAGAACCAGACGCCCAGAGTATGCCCGGCGAAATCGTCCGTCCCGGAAATCCCGGTTTCCTTGAGACAGGTCATCTCGAGCCCGCCATTCTTGAACGGCTGGGCGATGTTGACAAGGTTCAGGCCACGTTCACGCGCCGCGAGGGCCGCAGGCATCCACGTCGTGATGACGTCGGCACCGCCGGCCGCGATCACCTGTTCGGGGGCAATGTCGGGGCCGCCGGGCAGGATCGTGACGTTCAGTCCTTCTTCTTCGTAAAACCCCTCGGCCTGCGCCACATAATAGCCGGCGAACTGGGCCTGCGTGACCCATTTCAGTTGCAGCGTCACATTGTCCTGCGCCGCCGCAGCACTCGCAAGGCCAAGGCTGGCCGCAATTGCGATCATCGTCGTTTTCATCTGTCTGACCTCCATGTCAAATTTACCGTTTCTCGTGCCCGGCCTCAAAACCGCTTCTTGTTATCGTTGCGACGGGTGCCAGAACGTCACCCCCCGTTCTATCATGCTGACAGCGCCATAGAACAGACTGCCCGCAAGTGCCGCCACCGCAATCTCGGCCCAGACCATGTCGAGCGCAAGTTGTCCCACAGATGTCGAGATGCGAAACCCCATGCCCTGGATCGGCGAGCCGAAAAATTCAGCGATAATTGCCCCGATCAGCGCCAGCGTCGTCGCGATCTTCAGCCCGTTAAAGATGAACGGCATGGCGCTGGGCAGCCGCAGTTTGAACAGGGTCTGCCAGTAGGACGCGCCATAGGTCCGCATCAGGTCGCGCTGCATCGCCTGACTGTCCGCCAGCCCGGCCACCGCGTTGATCAGGACCGGAAAGAACACCATCGCTACCACCACCGCCGCCTTGGACTGCCAGTCAAACCCGAACCACGCCACAAGGATCGGGGCGAGGCCGACGATGGGCAGCGCGGCGACGAAGTTCCCGACCGGCAGCAGCCCCTTTTGCAGGAAGGGCGAGCGGTCGATCAGCACTGCCACCAGCACCGCAGCACTACAGCCGATCAGATAGCCCGACACCGCCCCGCGCAGGATCGTCTGGACGAAATCACCCCAAAGGATCGGCAGCGAGGTGACGATCCTGGCCCAGATCGCGCTCGGCGCGGGAAGGATCACCGCCGACACGTTCAGCCCGCGCACGAACCCCTCCCACAGGACCAGGATCGCGAGACCGAACAGAAGCGGCACCAGAAACCGGCCATAGCCGGCACGGACCAGCAACACATTCGCGACCCAGGCCACGATCCAGAACCCCAGCGCCCCCAGGATCCAGATCATCTGACACCCCCCATCCGGGCCGTCGCCAACCGTTCGGCGAACCCGACGATCAGGATCAGGAACCCGGCAAGGATAGCCGCGGCGAACAGGGCCGACCACATGATCAGCGGCTCGCCGAACTGCGACCCGATCAGCATCCGCGCCCCCAGCCCCTGAATCGCCCCGGTCGGCAACTCGCCGACGATGGCCCCGATCAGCGAGGCCGCGATGGCGACCTTGAGCGAGGCAAAGAAATAGGGCGTCGCGGCG
>JBBKXP010000019.1:0-7563 GCA_037969545.1 Paracoccaceae bacterium
GTGCAACGGCCCGAGCTTTTATGACCGGCTGACCCCGGCCGACCGCATAACGCTTGACCAGATTGCCGCCGACACCCCCTTTGGACGGGGCCTGACGTGGACGGCAACCAAGGACGGCACGACACTGACGGTCGTCGGCACCATGCATATCACCGATCCGCGTCATGACGCCGTGATGTCCTCTATCGCGCCGCTTGTCGCGCAGGCCGATCTGTTGTTGGTCGAGGCGACCAACGACGACGAGGCGGCGATGCAGGCCGCGATGGCTGCCGACCCCGGCATCCTGTTCATCACCGACGGCCCAACGCTGATCGACCTGCTGGACGCCGCAACCTGGGAGACTTTGAAATCGGCCGCTGAATCGCGCCAGATTCCGGGGTTCATGGCGGCCAAGATGCAGCCGTGGTTTCTGATGATCACGCTGGCCGTTCCGACCTGCGCAATGGCCGATATTCAGGCCGGCGCACGCGGGCTGGACCAGATGTTGATAGACAGCGCCGCCGAAAACGGTGTTCCGGTGCAGGCGCTTGAATCGTGGCGAACCCTGTTTGCCCTGCTGACCGGGACCAGTTTCGACGAACAGGTCGCGATGCTGAAAACCGCGATCATGCCCGACGACCTGCTGGCGGAAATGTATGTCGCCTTGCAAGACGACTATTTCGCCGGACGCGTCGCCGAAGTTTGGGAACTGTCGCGCCTGTCGATGACCTACGTCCCCGGGATGAACCCGGCCGAGGCGGCAGCGGCATTCGCGCAGACCGAACAATTGCTGCTGATCGATCGCAATGCTGCGTGGATCCCGGTGATCGAACGTGCTGCGGCGGGCAGGCAATCG
Source organism: Paracoccaceae bacterium (assembly GCA_037969545.1). Lineage (GTDB taxonomy): Bacteria > Pseudomonadota > Alphaproteobacteria > Rhodobacterales > Rhodobacteraceae > JBBKXP01. Next base: position 836 of record JBBKXP010000019.1, read on the forward strand.
GTCGTCGTCGCTTTTGGTGCGGCGCATCTGCCGGGCGAAACCGGCGTGCTGCGCCTGCTTGAACGTCAGGGCTGGACGATCGCGCGGATGGACTAGGGCAGACTTGGTCGGCGGTCCTTGACTTGAAACCTTTTGGTATCCTATAAAGAGAAACCAAATGGTTTTACTTTCTGGTATGACATGACAACTCCTGATCCATTTCGCGCACTTGCCGATCCGACCCGCCGGGAAATTCTGCTGATTTTGGCGACTGGCGACCGGACAATCGCAGAAGTCGCCGAAGGTTTCGCGATGTCCCGGCCCGCGGTCAAGAAGCACCTGTCGGTACTGTTGGATGCCGGCCTTATCAAGGTGACGCGGCGAGGCCGCGAGAAGGTCAACAGCATTGCTGCGGCGGGCCTCAGTCCTGTCTCTGACTGGCTTGCAGACTTTTCGGCCGAATGGGATCTTCGCCTGTCCACTCTGAAATCCATCATCGAAAAGGACCTGCAATGACCCGTTCCATTCACAAAACGATCCATATCGACGCGCCGCCCGAAATGGTCTGGGACTATCTGACCCGCAGCGATCATCTGGCGCGCTGGTTTCATCGCCCCAAGGCGGATCTGGCATTGGGAGCCTATGAAATGCCCGGCGAGGACGGTGCGCCGCTTGTCTGGGGCGACGTGACCCGGATCGAGCCGCCCTATCGGTTGACCTACAGCTTTACGGCGCGCCCGATGGGGCAGCTTGTCACCACGGTCGACTATACGCTGACCGCCCTGCATGGTGGCACGAAGCTTGATCTCGTGCATGCGGGTTGGCCTGACACAGCCAAGAATTTCGGCCTGTTGGTCGCCTTCGATGCCGGCTGGGACAAGCATCTTTTGCGGCTGCGCGACGCCTAAAATCAATCGTCCTGATCGCCGAAATCCGCCAGCCCGGCGTGACCCTTGACTGTCAGCGCATAGATGCCCCGGCTGACCCGTTCGAACCAGCCATAGTGATCGGCGGCCATGATCTGTGTTGCCGTTTTCACTTCGGCCCATGCCGCCACCTTGGCGCCGCCTGACGGCCCATGCACCGCCAGAAACCGGGCACAGCGCACCGCGTCCTGCCGATATGCGGTGACGATCCCATGCCGGGTCGCCCCCCCGGCGTTCGGATCACCTGCCCGGCGCGCGAATTCGCGCAGCAGGCGAGCGTGCTTTTTGGCTGATTTGCGTGGTGCATAGGGGCCGGGGTCGGCGTGAACCTCGACCAGCCCGTCGCTCAGTCGCACCGTGATCAGCCCCAGACCCAGACGACGGGCCAGCGACGTATTGTCCTTGATCGCCCGCAGCCCCGCCTTGCCCTTGCCACGCGGCACCGCAACATAAACCAGATCGCTGATCGCCAGCCGGGCGATGGCCTGATGAAACAGGGTCAGTGAGAACCCCAGTTTCAACTCGACAATCACAGGTGGCTCGTTGCCGCGCACTGCAACGACATCTGCCGCCCCGACCTCGCCCTTGACGGTATAACCCTGCCCGGTCAACAGAGCCTTGACCGGGGCATAAAGATCGGACTCGCGCGGTTTGCTCATGGCGCAACCCTGCCTTGTTCCTGCATGGCGTGACAGTCCATCCAATCCCCCATATAAGGCCCGCAAATCAGGCAACACCACAGGCATCCCCACCATGACCACCCTCGTTTTCGGCCACAAGTCCCCCGATACCGACAGCACTGGCGCACCGCTGATCTGGGCCTGGTACATGTCTGAAATCATGGGTATCGCCGCCGAGGCGCGGCTGCTGGGCACGCCGAATACCGAAGCGGCATTCGTCGCCGACCGCTGGGGCTTTGCGCTGCCCGATGTGATCTCCGATGTGGCTGACGACCAACCCGTCGTAATCGTCGATACCAACAATCCGGCCGAATTGCCCGCCAACATCAACAACGCCGATATCCGCGCGATCATCGACCATCACAAACTGGTCGGCGGGCTGGAAACCAAGGGGCCGATTCAAATCGTCATGATGCCGCTGGCCTGTACGGTAACGGTGATGGCCGAGACGATGGGGGCCGATCTGGGACAGATGCCGGCGGCGCTTCGCGGTGTGATGCTGTCTTGCATTCTCTCCGATACCCTCGCATTCCGCTCTCCCACCACGACGCCGACCGACCGGGCGCTGGCCGAAAAGCTTGCCGCCGAACTGGAGATCGATATTCCGTCCTACGCCGCCGAAATGTTCGCCGCCAAATCAGACGTATCGCGGTTTTCGGACGCCGAACTGCTGCGGATGGATTCCAAGGAATTCACCGTCGGCGGCAAGGAATTGCGGGTTTCCGTGCTGGAAACCACATCGCCGCAGATTGTGCTGGACCGCAAGGCCAGCCTGATGGCGTCGATGCCGGGCGTCGCCGCCGAGGATGGGGCCGATCAGGTGCTGCTATTCGTTGTCGATATCCTGAAGGAGGAAGCGACGCTGCTGGTGCCCAACGATCTGGTGAAAACCATTGCCGAAAAATCGTTTGGGGCCAACGTCACGGGCGATACCGTCGTCCTGCCGGGGATCATGAGCCGTAAAAAGCAGATCATCCCCAACCTGAAAGTCTGAACGACAATTTTCTTGCAAGGAATTTTGGCAGACTCTTGCAAGCGTTTTCGTCCCCGGAAAGGCAAAGAATGACCGAAATCATCACCGCCTTTTCCGAGATTTCAGACCGTTATGACGCTGCCTTTGTCGATCTCTGGGGCTGCATGCACAACGGCCTGACCGCCTTCCCCGCCGCCGTCGCCGCGATGCAGGGGTTCCGGTCGCGCGGTGGCAAGGTTGTCCTGCTGACCAACGCGCCGCGCCCGCGCGGCCCGGTTGCGGCGCAGATCGCGCGTCTGGGCATTCCCGCCGATGCCTGGGATGTGATTGCGACCTCGGGCGACAGTGCCCGGGCGGCAATGTATCGCGGGGCGGTCGGCGAAAAGGTCTATTTCATCGGCGAGGATCACGATCAGGCGTTTTTCACGCCGTTGAGGCTGATCGATAATCCTGTTGCCGTCACGCAGGTCAGGCTGACCGATGCTCAGGGCATCGTTTGTTGCGGTCCGACCGACCCGCACGCCGATCCGTCGGTGCACCGGAGCACGTTCCTGTATGCCATACAAAAGGGCCTGAAACTGCTTTGTGCCAATCCTGACATCGTTGTGGACCGGGGCGAAAGCCGAGAATGGTGTGCGGGGGCGCTCGCCGCTCTTTATACCGAAATGGGTGGCGACAGCCTGTATTTTGGCAAACCGCACCCGCCGATCTACGATCTGGCGCGGCGGCGACTGGCCAGGCTTGAGGGTGCCACGGGTGATCCGCGCATTCTTTGCATCGGGGACGGCATCCGCACCGACATCCTTGGCGCAATGGGCGAGGATTACGACAGTCTGTTCATCACCGGCGGCCTTGCGGCAGCGGAGACGCTGACCGACATCCATCCCGATCCGGCAGCGCTGGCGGCGCACAGTGAACGCGAGCAACTGGAACCGACTTTTGCCATCGGATTTCTGCGCTAGACTTTCTGCGGTTGCAAAGTAATTTAATTTCGCATATCACCCCATCAGAGGTTTATTATTGCCTGATGGATGACGACATGCTTGATAACGCCCTACGCGGTACGATCTGCATCGAAGATATCGAAATCGGCATGGTGCGCCGTCTGCGCAAGCAGATCACCGACCGCGACATTGCCCTGTTTGCCGAAGTTTCAACCGACCATAATCCGGTGCATCTGGACGAATCTTACGCGCAAGACACGATATTCGCAGGTCGGATTGCACACGGGATGCTGACCGCCGGCCTGATTTCAGCGGTGATCGGCGAACAGCTCCCCGGTCACGGAGCGGTCTATCTGGGGCAGACGCTGAAATTCCTCGCCCCGGTCCGCCCCGGCGACATGGTGCTGGCCGAGGTCGAAGTCATCGCCATCGACCATTCCCGCCGCCGGGTGACGATGGAGACCCGCTGCTTGGTCAACGACAAAAAGGTGCTGGTGGGCGAGGCGGTGGTGCTGGCTCCGTCGCGCAAATTCGACTGATCTTGCACCCTGTGGCAAGGGCCGTTACCCCTGCCCCATGCGGATCATCCGGGACATTGAATTCATCGACAGAGCTGATCGCGGGGCAGTCGCCGCCATTGGCAATTTCGACGGCGTGCATCTGGGCCACCGCGCGGTGATCGACCTTGCCCGCCAGGTGGCCGGGGCCGAACAGGCACCTTTGGGCATCATGACTTTCGAACCCCACCCGCGCACCTATTTCGCCCCTGACGCTCCGCCGTTCCGGCTGATGAACGCCGAGGCACGGGCGCACCGGTTGGAAAAGCTGGGAATCGCGCGGCTATATGAATTGCCCTTCAACGCCGCCCTCGCCGCGCGCAATCCACGCGATTTCGCACAGCACATCATCGCGGACCAACTGGGCCTGCGTCATGTTGTCGTCGGACAGGATTTCTGTTTCGGCAAGGATCGCAAGGGTAGTGCCACCGACCTTGCGACATTCGGCGCCGACATGGGTTTTGGCGTCACGCTGTCACCGATGATCTCGCTGGACGTCGGCAAAGTCAGCTCGACCGCGATCCGCCGCGCCTTGACCGAAGGCCTCCCAGCCGATGCCGCAGCAATGCTGGGCCACTGGCACCGGATCGAAGGCCCGGTGATCCACGGCGAACAGCGCGGCCGTGATCTGGGGTATCCGACAGCGAATATGTCCATCGCCGGACTGCATCCGCCGCGTTTCGGGGTCTACGCGGTGCGCGTCGACGTGTTGGAAGGACCCCACAAGGGCCGTTACGACGGGGCGACGTCCATCGGCACCCGGCCGATGTTTGGCGAGAACCTGGCGAATTGCGAAACCTATCTGTTTGACTTCAAAGGCGATCTGTATGGCACCCCGCTGTCGGTCGCACTGGTCGGTTATTTGCGGCAAGAGTTGAAGTTCGAAACCCTTGACGCGCTGATTAACCAGATGGCCGCCGATTGCGCCAAGGCCCGTAAGGTGTTGGCTGATGTCTGACCCGATTGACCGTGGCGGTCTGCGTGATCGGTTTTGGGAGACCAAACCGATGGATAAACTGAACCATCAGGAATGGGAGGCGCTGTGCGATGGCTGCGGCAAGTGCTGCCTGAACAAGCTTGAGGACGAGGACACCGGCGAGGTCGCAATGACCCGTGTCGCCTGCCGTCTGCTGGATGATCAATCCTGCCGCTGTGCCCGATACCCAATCCGGCACCAATTCGTGCCCGAATGCATCGTGCTGACGCCGAAAACCATCGTCAAGAACCTCTACTGGCTGCCGCAGACCTGTGCCTATCGGCTGGTTCACGAGGGTCGCCCCCTGTATGCGTGGCACCCCCTAATTTCAGGCGATCCGCAAACTGTGCATGATGCGGGCGTGTCGGTGCAGGGCCTGACCATCCCTGAGTTCGAGGTTGCCGAGGAAGACTGGGAAGACCACATCATCGAGGAACCGATGTAGATGCATTTCGCTTCGGACAACGCCGGGCCGGTCCATCCGGCGGTAATGACGGCCCTTGCAAAAGCCAACGACGGTCATGCTCTGGGTTATGGCAACGACTCCTTGACCCGGACCGTGCAGGACCAGATCCGCGCCGTGTTCGAAGCCCCAGAAGCCGCCGTCTATCTGGTCGCCACCGGGACGGCGGCAAATGCGCTGATCCTTGGCACCCTGACCAAGCCGTGGGAGACGGTGTTCTGCACGGCCCCCGCCCACATCAACGTCGACGAATGCAACGCGCCCGAATTCTACACCGGCGGCGCCAAACTGACGCTGGTGCCCGATACGCACGCCAAGATGACGGCGCAAGACCTGCGGGCGCGTGTCGCCGCAACCCAGACCGGTGGCGTGCACGGGGCACAGCGTGGGCCGGTGTCGCTGACGCAGGTGACCGAACGCGGTACGGTTTACAGTTTGGAGGAAATCCGGGCGCTGACCCGCGTCGCGCGTGACCACGGCCTCAGGGTGCATCTGGATGGCGCGCGTTTTGCCAACGCGCTGGTCGCGCTGGATTGTTCAGCTGCGGACATGACGTGGCGGGCTGGCGTCGATGCAGTCAGTTTCGGCGGCACCAAGAATGGCTGCATGGGGGTCGAGGCCTGCGTCATCTTCGATCCGGCGCTGGCATGGGAGTTCGAATTGCGGCGCAAACGCGGGGCGCACCTGTTTTCCAAGTACCGCTTTCTGGCCGCGCAGATGCAGGGGTATCTGGCCGACGATCTGTGGCGCGATCTTGCGGCGCGGTCGAATGCGGCCTGTCAACGGCTGGCCGCCGGTTTGCACGGGACCCCGTCTGGGTCGGGGATGCAGACCGAACCGGCGGCGAACATGATCTACATGGACTGGCCACGGGCGGTCCATCAGCGGATGTTCGACGCCGGGGCGGTCTATTACATTGAACGTGGTGATCTGGCAGGCGATGATCCCGACGAGCTGCTGACCGGGCGGCTGGTCTGCGACTGGTCGGTGACGGATAAGTCCATCGAGCAGTTTCTGTCGTTGCTTTAGAGCGGTTCAGATTTCATCGGAATCGAAATTCGCTGCCTCTCGCACCGCTCGAACGCGATTTCCGATCCGACCGTTTCCAAGAAAACCTGAACCGCTTCAACGCATTTGCGGGGCGGCCCCGAGGGGCAACAGCCCCAGCGCCATCCAGCCATCCGAGAACGTCAGCGGCAGGTCGAACATATCGGCGCCACCCGTGATCAC
>JBBKXP010000020.1:0-5708 GCA_037969545.1 Paracoccaceae bacterium
GCATCGCGTGCCGCTTTCGCATCGTGCGGCAGCCAGTGATTGAATTTGCGGTCAAGCGCCTTGGCGGCCTCTTTTTGATGATGCGCAGCCATGAATGGTTTCTTCTCGTGGTTGATAACGACTTCGATGTTCAGGCCGGGATTGTCGGTGGTGAAGAAGTCGATCAAACGACGCGATGCCCGGATTGAAGGAACGGTCGTGTCGGTCACGACGATCAATTGGTCCGCCGTGGAAATGATAGGCTCGATCCAGGTCACCAACGCGCGCGGCAGATCGATGACTACATAGTCATGGGTCTGGCGCAAAATGGCAATCATTGCGGCAACCTGATCGTTGCGGATTGCTTCCAAAGGCGCAAAGCTGGTTGGCGCCGTCAGCACCGAAAGACCGCTTTCCTTCTTGACCATGGACTGCTGCATCCACATGGCGTCGGGCATGATCCCGTCGGTCGCAAGTTTCAGCAGGCCCTCTTGCGGTTCGACGTCCAGGAAATCGCCGACCGTTCCGAATTGCATGTCGAGATCAAGAATTGCGACGCGATGGGCGGCATCTTTCCGGAAACGTCCCTTTTTGCCCAGCAGTTGATCCGCAAGATTGACGGCAACCGTCGTCGAACCGATACCACCACGCGCTTGTGCAACGGCGATCACGACACCCTCGTGATCACCCTGCCCTGCGGTCGAACGTAGCTTCGCAAGTTTCGTTGCCCACTTCGCCACCAGTTCAGCGAGGTCATCGTCGGCAATCGGGTAAGGAAGAACGTCGTCCACACCTGCGCGACTTAGCTCACGGGCGCGGCTCAGCGGCAGATCGCTGTCTGTCAGCGCCAGAAACACCGATTTGTCGCGGCGTTGTTCGGTCAAAGCCTCGATAGCCAGCAGATCGGCGGCGTTCGAAGGGTCGGTGGCGAAGACAACGATATCGTGGTCCTTGGCCAGCTTGAACGCTGCCCCGTTTAATTGCGCAACACTCGTTTCCTGCGTCGTTACCTTCAGGTTAGCGATCTTGGCCAACGCCGCCTTCACGGTGCTCGACATCTGCGCGTCTGCTGAAATCAGCAAAAGCGAGCTGTTTGTCGTTACCATCTGTATGTCCTTTCGGATCTCATGTTATTGTCCTGCCCCACTTCAGCCTGCATTGCCCTGGTTCAAATCTTCTCCGGGCATAGACACGCTCATGTCCGGAAACGGAATTGAAGTAAGTGCGTTCGGGCAAACCGCTTCATTAATGTTTGCTGCGCCTCCAACCAATGCAGCCAAACCCGGAATTGGTGTAATGAAATCGAAGCACAACTGCACCGAGTTCGCGATGCCCGTATCTGCGTTTGTCACCACTCCGACTTCGACCATCGGCACATAGGGTCCGCCGGCGAACCCGAGATTCGGGTCGTAGGAATACGTGAGCCGGATACTGCGCGGTGTTGCATTCGACGGCAGGATGGGCTGAAGGATACACCAGATTTCCTTAGCTGTATTTCCGCCGGCTGTCGCGCACTGAGCGGGCGTTATGTCTGTCGCACTCAGTACGCATTGCCGCACGGCCGGTGACGGCGCAAGGCAGCCGCCCGCACGGCACAGTGAGCCGAATTTCACGCTGCTTGAAGCTCGATCTTGCGTCTCTGGCACGCCGGCACACACAGGCGGACGCACGACCGCGATCCGCACCGCGCGCTGCATGGCTTTCTCGGTCATTACCCAGTTGAAGCCCAGGCGTCCGAAATCCAGGATCGCGAAGAATACCAGCAGGAACAGCGAGATTACGATTGCGTACTCGACCAACGATGCGCCGTCTTCTCTGCGACCAAAGGCGCTAAACGCCTTTCTGGTGATGCGACAAGTCATATCCCGTAAATCCGCGACTGGTCTGTGATCGTCGACGCCATCTGACCGTTCGGCGTGCCGAAAAACGAAAACAGAGTTGCAAACGGCAGTTGCAGCTGAATGTTCGCCTGTACGACGACCACTGGCACAACGCCAACACCGGTGACATTTATACAGTCATACGTTGCAGTCACAGGTGTCCCACCTGCAAGCGTCACAGCCATCGGGAACAGATTTGCAGCCCCGGATCCGATGTTCCGATTGATGATGGTTGTGGCAGTTCCAGCCCCGCCGGCAAGGGCAGTCCCCCCGGACGCGGCACCACCGCAAACATCATTGTCAGTAATCCGGGCAAGATATCGGGATGCGTCGCGCACGCCGGTTACAGCGGCCTGGTAGTTCCAATAGATGCGTGAACCCTCGACGATCGCTCCGAACGTTGCCAGCATCACCGGCAACAATATGGCGAATTCCACCACGGCAGCCCCGGAGACATTGCGCTTGAAGCGGGCAAGCTCACGTACGAATTTGTATACTCTGTTCATAACTCTTACCGATACAACTGGATAAGTTCGCGGAAGGCCGTGTCTGTTGAGGTAGTTGCTCCAGCTTCGCCGCCGATCGGCTCGATCACCTCGACGAATAGCTCGAACAAGGGACCGCTACCGCCGCCGCCACTTCCAGCGACGTCTCTCGCCGGGCTGATCAGGAATACGCGGTAGTATTGAACAACCGGAACATCGTCCTCGTCGCCATTCAGATGTCCCGGGTCACCCGGAGGTGGGCAATCAATACCCGCGACGACGACAACACGTCGGTCAGCGTTTGCAGAAGGGTCTACTGCGTTGCACTGCGGAAGGCCGTTGTCTTGACGAGCGTGTGCGGTTGGAATGATCGGGTTAAAACCAGTGCTGATGTCATTCCAGTAATCGTCCCAGCTGTTGTAATCGTTCACTGGTCCGCGGACCGAGTCCGAAATATACCTCCCACCAGTGTACAAGCCGGTTCCAGCGGCATTCATTACGCCGCCATTTGCCGCGCGCTCGATCTCGCGCTGATAGAATTCATAGCGCGTAAGATTGGTTTCGGGAAAATCAAAGAAAGATCCCTGAACCACGGTGCCGTTTGGTTTGGTGAATGTGTAATTGGTATTCACGTAAAGCGACCGGTCCCAGGTCCCGTTACCGAACCGCCCGCCGCTGCAAGTGCTTGCACCGCTGGCTCCATTGGTCAGACACGTATCCGGAGGAAAGGGGATCGTGTTGGGCGAGACGCTGTCGGCACGACAGCTGTTGTTCTGGAGCTGTCCCGAAATCGTATGCGGTCCCGTCGCGTAAATCGGGTTGCCCCTGAGATTATTCATCGCCTGACCGAATATACCGAACGGCAGATTGAAGCCCGCAGGTTCCTGACCGCCACGCTGTCCGGTTTGAATATCGACACCGCGATTGCCAACGCACGCACCCAGTCCCACGGCCAACAAGCAAGCCTGCCTGCGCGATTCCGGAGTGACGCCAGCACAATCACCTCGTTGTGCCGGGGTCATTGCAGCGTAGATTTGATCAATGTTCAAATACCCGAATTCACCAGGGTTCCAGGCCGCGTTGTTACCGACGGTCTGCAGGCGGATTGCCTGGCCGGGTGTAAGCGGGAGACTTGCACCGCCCGCATCGCGCGGCAGGCACACCATCAACGGGGCGATCTCGCAGGTATAGCCGGCGTTACCAGCCACAGCGACCGCGCCGACCGCCGCTTCAGGCAGGGTGGCATTGCCGAAGATATTCGCAAACATCCAGTCGACATCGACCGTGTCCAGCCGAACTCCGACATAATATGCGACAGCCGGGTCCGTCGTCGTTCCCCCAGGCAAAGTGTACTTCGTCGCTGCAAGCGTGCCGGCTGTGGTCGTTGTGCCGGGCGTGAAGTTAAGCGGAGTGTCGCTTGCCGGAAGCTGTTCGTAAAAGGCGATCTGGTTCAGCGTGAGCGTGCCGGCCGATCCAGCAGTTCCCGCCTTCAACTGCTCGTTTGCGGCAACGATCGCGGTGTTGGCCGCAGACGTCGCCCGCGTGATCGCATCCGCTTGTCCGTCCAGTTCACCCGCCGCCGCAAGCGCCACGTTGTCGACGAAGGACTGCATATCGGTCTGGGTTGAAGCGCGGCGGCCCATGTCGAAGGACAGCGCCACTATGCCAAGGATCGCGACCAGGCAGATCACGAAGAATAGAAGCACCGAACCGGCGTCGCATCTGGCGAAGGCTTTGAACTTCATGACAATTTTCATTTCAACACCATTTACTGGAGTGACGTTATCTCGCACGGATCGCTCGAGTTTGGTATGGCCGGGCGAGCAGACCCGGCCACCATAGGCGCGTCAGTTGACGGCCGGCACTTCTTCTTCCGCAACTCTCGGACCTTCGATCTCGTATGTCTCGACATCGCTGTTGGCGCGACGGATTGTGATGACGTGCTTGGGACCGTGGTTCTCGTCAGGCGACTTCTCGCGAAGGATATCGCTCAGTCGGATCGACTCCAGCGGCTTGTCTTCACCAGACTGCAAATCGCGCAGCGTTAAGCTGATGATGCCCGCACGTTGCGCCAGTGCCAGTTTCTGGCCCTCTTCAGGTGAAACTTCGACCGTCACGGTTTTTGCGACCAGGACTTGCTCATTTTGCTCATCGGCCTGCTGGTCGACGCCGACAATGCGGATGTTCTGTAGGATCGTGACCACGCGCATATCGTCACCGCCACCCTGCGTCAGAAGCAGGTCGACCATGTCGCCTGGGGTCACGAAGCCGCCGACCGAGGTCTGGGCGTTGACGCTTATCGCCATGGCACGCTTGCCGGGTGACAGGGTCTGAACGATCGTGACCTTTTCGCCGAATTCCGACAGCTTGGTCGCCATCACCAGTTCACCCTGCGACATCGCACGCTTGGCGCGGCGCGGTTCGCCTGCGCCTGCGGGAATGAGATTAGTGTAGTCCGTGTAAACCCCGATCGGAACAGACTCGGCGGGCCACTGGATCGTGGTCAACTTGTGCGCTTCAATCGTGGTGCCGAATGGAATATCCTGATTGGCGACAACGACGCTGACCAGCGCCGGTCCATTGGGATCGACCGACGCGGTTGCCGGTTGAACCGTCAGAAACTCGCGCGAGGCATAGACCGAAGCGCCAGCAACAGCCATCCCCACCATCGTGATGAACATAGAACGGATACGCATAGTGTTTACTCCTGGGTATGGATTAGCTCTTAAAACTCGTTTGCATTTCCGATCAAAATGCCCCGGCTGATGCACCTATGATTGTGGCTATGTTGCCGCCCAATGAGAAAATGACACCGCCTATTATGGTGACAACAATCAGCGCGACCGAGTATTCAACCAAGCTGGCGCCGCTCTCGCTGGCAACGAATTGTCTCAGTCTCATTGTCTCGTCTCCCATGTTTTTCGCAATGGCTGACCATCGCGGTCCTTGTCCACTAGTTGATCTTCTGCATCTCGGTATACGCAACTGCGAGAGAATCCGACGCGCCAGCGGTTATAGTCACCGTGTTGTTGCCGATCGCGAACATTCCACTGCCACCAATGAGTGTGACAACGATCAAAGCAATCGCGTATTCGACGAGCGAAGCGCCCTCAGTTGCGATCCAGAACCGTTTAACTTTCATCGACATACTATCAACTCACTCGCTAACTAATCAAAACAGAAGACTTCGCGCGCCTCATTTCATTTTGAGGCGCGCGAAAAGAGCTTAGCAGGCGATTGCAGTGCCAACTGAAGTCGCTGCGGTATTAAGTTCACCACAAGCCGCGCCCACAAGAACGTCAGCGTTGCCGGCGACACCAACGATCAGGACACCACCAACAATCGTCACAACGATCAGGGCAAC
>JBBKXP010000021.1:0-3323 GCA_037969545.1 Paracoccaceae bacterium
GATCCGCGCCCTGCCCCTGATCCTGATCGCCGGCAGCGCCTTGGCCGACCCCGCTTTCGAGGATATGTCGACCCGCCTGCCCGCACAGATTTACGCTGGCGGCTGGGAGCATTTCGTCGGCGGTGGCGTCGCGGTTCTGGACTGCAATGGCGACACGCTCCCCGATATCTTCGCCGCAGGCGGCACCAACCCCGCCGCCCTGTTCGTCAACGGCGGCGATTTCAATTTTGCCCCTGCCGCCCTACCCGACCTGACCGAAACCATCGGGGCCTATCCGATGGATATCGACGCCGATGGCTGGATGGACCTATTCGTGATGCGGCTCGGCCCCAACACCGTCTTGCGCGGCGGCCCCGGTTGTACCTTCAGCGACGTCACTGCCGATTGGGGTTTCCCGGACGAGGACAAATGGACCACGGCCTTTGCCGCATGGTGGGACGGCAACGACAGGCCGACCCTCGCCATCGGAAACTACGTCGACCGCGCCAACCCCGACGGTCCGTTCTTTGCCTGCGATACCAACACCCTGCTGCGCCCCGAGGGCGACCACTATGCCACCGCCGCTCTGACCCCCGGCTTTTGTGCCCTGTCCATGCTGGCCGCCAATGATGCGCGGGGTCGTCCAACCCTGCGGATTTCAAACGACCGCCAGTACTACGTGCGCGGCGGTTACGAACAGATGTGGGATCTCGCCGACCAGCGGTTCCTTGACGAAGCCGATGGCTGGGTCAAGGTCTCCCTCTGGGGCATGGGCATCGCCTCGCGGGATTTGAACGGCGATGGCCGGGACGAGGTGATGCTGACCTCGATGGGCGACCAACTACTGCAAATCGCCACTGACGCGGGCATCTACACCGCCGCCCCCTACGGCATCGGCACCTATGCGCAGCATCCCTATACGGGCGACGAAGGCCGCCCCTCGACCGGCTGGCACGCCCAGTTCGGCGATATCGACAATGACGGGCGGGCCGACCTGTTCATCGCCAAGGGCAACGTCGATCAGATGCCGACCAACGCGATCCACGACCCCAACAACCTGCTGATGCAGCAACCCGACGGCACATTTGCCGAAAGGGGCGATGTCGCCGGAATCGGCACGACCAACCGGTCACGCGGCGCCGGGCTGGCCGATTTCGACGGCGACGGGCGGCTTGACCTCGTGGTGATGACCCGGCGCGCGCCCATGGAACTGTATCGCAATGTCACCCCCGACACCGGGCATTGGCTCGCCGTCTCGCTGACTCAGTCCGGCGGCAACCGCAACGCGATCGGTGCAGTGGTGAACGTGAACGGTCAGGTCCAGCAGAACAGCATCGGCGGCGGCCACGCCAGCGGACAGGCGTTACCGCTGCACTTCGGCCTCGGATCCGCCGAATCCGCCGCCATCACGGTGACATGGCCGGATGGAACAACCAGCCGACATCAGGCAACGGCGGACACTGCCCTGACCCTCACCAAGCCCTGATTCTGGCCCCTTCTTTTGGCCCCAAATACTCCGGGGGGAGTCCCGGATTTGATTCGGGACGGGGGGCAGCGCCCTCCTTCCACTCATCTCAGGGCCGCGCCACCGCCAGCCCGCTGGGCACCGCATCGGGCACGCCCAACCGTTCGGTGTTCGGATCGTCCAGCGCCCCAAGGAACGCCACCAGATCGGCGACCTGCCGCGCTGACAGTTCCACCGGCGCCGTGGTCACGCTGGCCGCAATTGCCGCCACCTCATCCGCATTGTCCATGCCGCGCCAATCGTCCGTCGCCATCAGTGGCAACACCACCTGCTCCCGGTCATAGTTGGCCAGCGCCGCCACCGGATCGGCGTGGGCCGCGACGAAAGCCGCCAGATCGCCGTAAGCCCCGTCATGCCCCCAAGGCCCGGTGCGGGTCACATTGCGCAGACTGGGGGTGCGGAACGCATACATATCGGCCGGATTGCCGGTGACCCGGAACCGGCCCTCGTCGCGCACCGTGGTCTCGAACCGCGCCCCCTTGCCGGGGCCGACCGGGGGCAGGCCCATCGCATGAAACCCGTGATCGGTCTGGAACGGTCCGCTGTGGCACCCCGAACAGCCCGCATCGCCATAGAACAGGTCCATCCCGCGGACCTGATCCTCGGCCAGCCCCGCCGTGCCGCGCAGATAGGCGTCGAACGGACTGTCGTCGGACCGCCATTCATGCGCCATGAACGCGGCGATGGCGTTGGAAATGTCGGTGAATGCAATATCGTCGGACCCGGTGATCCGTGGATAGACCGCCTTGAAATCATCAACATAGGCCGGGACCGCCGCGACCCGCCGAGCAATGATGTCCCACGCCCCGCCGGGGCCGGTGATGATCCCTTGGCGCACCGCGCGGGACACATCGCTTTCGGCGTAATGCCCGGCCATCTCGTCGGGGCTGAGAACCGGAAACATCGTCTGCGCCGACAACAGCGACACGAACCCCTGCAGCATGTCCTCGTCCATCGGGGTGCGCAACCCGCCGGGCTTGGCCGGGTCGGCCTCGATCCTTCCATCGTGGAACAGGACGGTGAATTCGCGGGCGCCAAGGTTGAACAGGGGTTGGGCATTGCGCGGCACCCGTTGTTCAGGCGGATTATCCGGGTCGGCGGTGCGTTTGGTCCCCAGTCCGATTCCGCCATCGCCCATCGACAGCGATAACCCGTCGCCGGTGCCAAGGCTGGGGTGGTGACAGGTGGCACAACTGACCTCGCGGTTGCCCGACAGGATCGGATCGTAGAACAGCAACTGGCCCAACCGTGCCTCGGCCAGATCGACCGGCAGATAGTCCGCGCCGGTGACGGGCGGCGGCAGGGGATCTGCCGTCGCCATGCCCGCGACCATTAGCAACGACAAAACCAGACGCATGATAACCTTCCCGTTTCGCGACACTTTGGCCGAACCCAAATCGCAACGCAACGGGGTCAATCGGTTTGACGAACCGCGTCGGGGGCAATAGAACATAAGAAGAACATTTAACCAGACGAGTCGCCCTTGCAGTGTCCCCAACCCGTCACCCAGACCCGCCTGCTGCACCAACGCGCTTTGCGCGATGCCGTGATGTCGGACGCACGGGCGCAGCAGCCGACCCTGGCCGAGGTATTTTCCGACACCAGCGTCGACGGGGCGGCGACCGGCTTTGCGCTGGCCCACCTCGGGGCGCCTGGCAAACCCCGGCTCTGGGTCCAGGCCCGGCAGTCGCGGCGCGAGGCCGGGCGACCGTTTCTGGCAGGATTCCCGGTGCCGCTGAACGTCATCCACGTGCAGGCGGGCAATGCGACCGATGTGCTCTGGACGATGGAACAGGGCCTCGGTTGCCCGGGCCTGGGC
>JBBKXP010000022.1:0-5265 GCA_037969545.1 Paracoccaceae bacterium
TTGCTCACACACCCCCAAAGGGGAGCCGCTCAGGGACATCGACACCCGCGTCTGAAACCCCATGTTTCCGCTTTGGCGACAAACTTCCGCCAGTTTTGCGACCTAGGCCCGGGGCGACCAATGTTGCGAGGATCCTCATGTCCGACATCTCCACGACGCCGGCCCAGATGCCACGCTGGCTGACACCAGCCCTGTTCAGCGTGACGATCTTCCTCTCCGCATCGCTGCTGTTCTTTGTCCAACCGCTGTTCACCAAGGTCGTGTTGCCGCACGTCGGCGGTGCGCCCGCGGTCTGGACGACGGCCATGTTGTTCTTTCAGACGGTTCTGATCGGTGGCTACCTTTATGCGCATATCATCACGCGGCACCTGTCCGTGCGGGCGCAGATGGGGCTGCACCTGACGCTTTGGGCGCTGGCGCTGTTCTTTCTGCCCCTCGCCGTGGCGCAGGGCTGGCGCTATGACGCGGAAAAATCCACCGTCGTGCAGACGCTGCTGCTGTTTGCCGGCGGCGTGGGCCTGCCGTTTGCTGTCCTGTCAGCCAACGCGCCGCTGATCCAAAGCTGGTATGCGCGCGCGGGCGGCTATTCGGCGGATGATCCCTATTTCCTTTACGGCGCCTCCAATCTTGGATCGCTCATCGCGCTGCTGGCCTTTCCGCTGGCCGCCGAACCACTGTTTGGCGCAGCCCAGATCGGCTGGGGCTGGACGGTGGGTTTCTGGACAATGGGCGCCCTGTTGCTGGCGTCGGGCCTGATGGCCGGTGGGCGCGTGCTGAACACCATCGACACCGTCGCCACCTCGGCCGCACCGACCCTGTTCAAGCGCCTGCATTGGGGTCTGATCGCCTTTGTCCCGTCGTCGCTGATGCTGGCCGTGACGACGAAACTGTCGACAGACATCGGATCGGTGCCGCTTGTCTGGGTCATCCCCCTGGCGCTGTTCCTGCTGACGTTCGTGCTGGTGTTCACCAACAGGCCGATTGCATCGATGGGCACCTTACGGCTGGGTTATCTGGTCGGCCTCGGCGGGCTGGCGGCGGTATTCTCGAACCTGTTCGGGATTCAGATGACGATCCTGACGGCCGTTCTCACCGTGGTTGCGTTCTTTCTGACCGCACTTTACGCCCACGCGCTACTTTATGCGGATCGTCCATCGGCCAGCCATCTGACCACGTTCTACGTCACCATGTCCGTCGGCGGCGCGCTTGGCGGGTTCTTCAACTCCATCGTCGCCCCCAACCTGTTCAATGCGCTTTACGAGGGCGCGATCACCGTCGCGGTCGCCGCGATCCTGCTGCTTGACAGAAAATCCAGGCCCACGCGCCTTGCCATGCTTGCGGCCGGCATTCTGGTCATGGTCCTGATTGCGCAAGGCACACTTGTTGGGTCGGTCGGCTCTGTGACCTATATCGTCATCGCGGTCGGCCTTGTGATCGCAATCGCCACGACCGTGCGGCATCACGCTCAGGGCCAGACCCTTGTGCTGCTGGGGCTTCTGGTTGCGGGGCAGGTCTTTACCGATCACAACGCAAACCTGCTGTCGGACCGCAGCTTTTTCGGCACCCACAAGATCATGATGCGTGACGGATTGCGGATCTATAGCAACGGCACGACGATGCACGGGGCCGAACGTATCGCCGATCTGACCGCACAACGCCCCGAACCCCAGTTTTACTATCACCGCAACGGTCCTTTGGCACAGGTCATGACCTCGCCCACGGGTCACGCCGCCCGGACGGTCGGTATCCTCGGCCTCGGGATCGGGGCCATGGCCTGTTACAGCCAACCGCACCAGGACTGGCACTTTTACGAGATCGACGCGCTTGTCGACCAGATCGCCCGAGATCCGCGCTACTTTACCTTCATCAGCCAATGCGCCCCGGACGCGCCGACGCATCTTGGCGACGCGCGCATGGTTCTCGCCGAACAGGCAGACCTGAAATACGATATCCTGATCCTCGACGCCTATTCATCAGATTCGGTTCCGGTTCACCTGACCACCGTCGAAGCCGTCCAGATCTATCTCGACCGCCTGAACGACGACGGGTTGCTGATCTTTCACATCTCCAATCGCTACTACGACATCGATCGGCCGCTTGGCCGGATTGCACAGGCCCTGGGTCTTGAGGCACGCATACAATTGCATGACGGCAACCCGGCGGTGGATCCCGGCGATGTCGGTTCGCTGGTCGTCGCAATGGCGCGCAGCGAACATGCTCTTGGTGTGGCGGGGACCGATCCGCGCTGGAAAGACCTGCGCTCGGACGGCGGGCGGGTCTGGACGGATGACTTTGCCAACGTCCTCGAGATTCTGCACCGCTGATCGCGCGATGCTGTTGCGCCTGAGCGGCCGCAGACATCATGACACCGGCTATCGGGCGCGCTGAAAACGATGGCTGGATGTCGGCTTGCCCGACATCGGGCGGCCCATCCAACCTCGCCCCTTGCCCCCACCCCCTCGGCTTTGCTCTAACAACCCCAAAGGGAGCCGCTCATGGACATCGCCACCCGCGTCTGGAACCACAAGTGGAAGATCGACCCGATCGTCCGCTCGCTCATCGACACCGATTTCTACAAACTCCTGATGTGCCAGTCGGTGCTGCGCAACAAACCCGACACCCAGGTCACGTTCTCCCTCATCAACCGCTCCAAACACATCCGCCTTGCCGATCTCGTCGACGAGGGCGAGTTGCGCGAGCAGTTGGACCATATCCGCTCGCTCTCGCTTTCCCGTGGCGAATCCACCTGGCTGCGCGGTAACACGTTTTACGGCAAGCGGCAGATGTTCACCCCGGCGTTCATGGAGTGGTTCGAGACCCTGAAACTGCCCCCCTATCACCTCGAAAAGCGCGACGGCCAATATGAACTGACGTTCGAGGGCAAGTGGCCCGAGGTCATGATGTGGGAAATCCCCGCGCTGGCCGTGCTGATGGAACTGCGCGGCAGGGCGGTCCTGCGCGACATGGGGCGGTTCGAGCTGCAGGTGCTTTACGCCCGCGCGATGACCAAGCTTTGGGAGAAGGTCGAGAAACTGCGGCCGCTGCAAAACCTCCGCCTTGCCGATTTCGGGACCCGGCGGCGGCACAGCTACCTTTGGCAGGACTGGTGCGTGCAGGCGATGCTCGAAGGGTTGGGCGGCAACTTTATCGGCACCTCGAACTGCCGGATTGCGATGCACCGCGATATCGAGGCGATCGGCACCAACGCCCACGAGTTGCCGATGGTCTATGCAGCACTTGCCAAGGACGACGCCGCGCTGGCCCGCGCCCCCTACGACGTGCTGGCCGACTGGCACGAGGAACACGACGGCAACCTGCGGATCATCCTGCCCGACACCTACGGCACGCCGGGGTTCCTGAAACGGGCCCCCGACTGGCTGGCCGGCTGGACCGGGATCAGGGTGGATTCCGGCGACCCGGCGACCGGGGCCGAGGTGGCGATCGACTGGTGGAAAGCCCGCGGCGAAGACCCCCGCCAGAAACTCGTGATCTTTTCCGACGGGCTGGACGTGGACAAGATCGTGGCGCTTCAGGCGCAGTTCGAGGGGCGGGTGAGGGTCTCCTTCGGCTGGGGCACGATGCTGACGAACGACTTCACCGGGCTGGTCGAGGGCGACGCACTGGCGCCCTTCTCGCTGGTCTGCAAGGCGGTCTCGGCAAACGGACGGCCCACGGTCAAGCTGTCGGACAACCCGAACAAGGCGATGGGGCCGGAGGCGGAGATTGCGCGGTACAAGCGGGTGTTCGGGGTCGGAGAGCAGGTGGGGGTGGAGGTTGTGGTTTGAATTAACGCATTGATACATAAAGACTTTCATGAATTTTTTCCGAGTTCGACCTATGCGTTATGATTTTATTGACATCCGCAAGGTTAAGTACCACATTAGGTCCGTGCCTATGATCGTTTCATGTTGGCGGATGGAGCCTACTATCTGAGTTAGGCATCCGCTGGCCGAAGCGTGAGCCGGGCGACTGGAACAGCGGATTTATTCGTGATCTGGTCAACCGCAGCGGTGATGCGAAGGAGTGCGTAGGCAACGTGTTTTGAAGGGCGTTATCCAGTTGGATTAACGCCCTTTTCGTTTTCAGCAGTAGTAGTCGTTCGGGAATATGTTTAAATGGGACTTAGTCCCAACAATCTCCCCTCGATCGTGGCAATCAGCAAAGACTCCTGAAATATCGTCGCCTTCAAAGCTGACGTTGTAATGAAGGTTTTCATCAAATTTGTTGCCGAATCGAAATTTTGAATTGAGTACGCACAATTTTGAGTGCGGCGGTTGCCCCGTCTCTGCCTTTGCGTGTTTCTCCTTACCCATTTGAAAGAATCGCTTTTGGTCATCCGCGAGATAAGTATCTCTGTAAGTCGAACTTGTTTTTGGTTTTTGACGCTTTCTAATGCGCGACAGAGCTTCATCGACCTTCTGAATCAAACTTCGATCCACAATGCCTTTTCTAAAATTACCCGCCAAATCTTCAAAATCAGAGCCAAGAAAGTTACGATAGGGCAGCAGAAATATCTTCTTGTATTGAAAGTTTTGAAAGCGTTCATAAATCGATAGGAATATGTCAAGAGAAGAGTTGTAGGCGCTCCTGAGGCAATTCTGAATATTCAAGCTAAGAGCGTCTGAAGACACTATGACAGAGAAGAGGCTTGGCGCCAAATCACTCAATAAAAATGAAAAATTATCATCCAAGATCACAATTGCACCACTCAAGGTCGCTGAGTGCCTAATAAAATAGTCTAATATCTCATCGGATTTAGGTTGGGTGAGAAGAATCGATGAGACCGATACTGTGACTCCTAGGGTCGATGCCTTTCGAATGACTTTGTCAGAAAATAGTCGCATCTTTGTTTTGCCGACCATCTGTGATACGTCGCGACATCCAGTTACAACCAAAATTTGGACATGCATTTAGTTTCGTAACATCTTTGAAATAACTGCTGCTGGTAATGAAAAGTCCTCCAGGTCTTTATCGTCCAGCTTTGACAGAAGACGCAAGAAATCAAAAACAATTCTTTCAGAGGAACTAGAGGTTCTCCTCAAGGCAGATTTATGGAAGGTCACCGAATCTTTATCTTTATCCTCGAAGCTATAATCTTTCCCTTGCGGAATCACACCAATTCTCGCAGCTTGATCGGGGTGGCGAACTACGCTTAATTCAGTGATACCTTCAGCAAATTTAGAGAGCTTTGTATCGCCCAGAGCGCTCTTATAATCGATATTCAACTTTGCCAGCTCTGGCTGAATCATTGCAATATAATATGGT
>JBBKXP010000023.1:0-5137 GCA_037969545.1 Paracoccaceae bacterium
GTTGCAGAGCATCAGAGTCACCAGATGTCACGTACTTGCCCTCGCCAAATCCAAGAAAACGCCGATGAAATTGGATTGGGCTAAGCCGATCCGACTATTCGAATCCCTGTCTCTCCCGCGCATGGTCATCCAGCCGGATGTCCCAACCTGTCCGCCCTATCCGTTTGGCCGTTCTGAGGCTACGGCATGTTCTCCATCATCTTGGCGATGTCCTCGGGAATGTCGGCCGTCGAAAACTTCGTCTGCTCGTCGGCGTCGTGGACAAATGCGATGATGTTGGCGAGCTCCTGGCCGTTGAGTTCGATCTGCGCCCCAAGTTCGTCTTGCTGCATCGCGACCATCGCCCCCGCGCCGCGCCACATCTTGGCCGCGAACTCGAACGGATTCATCGGCACCGGCATCAGCGAGGCATCCAGTGCCGGGGCGTCCACCCCGCCGACGCCGTTGATGGAGTGACAGACAACGCAGCCTTTTGAGGCAAACAACAGGCGCCCCTTGGCCGGGTCCATTTCCGGCAGGAACAGGCCGGTGCCCATCATCTGCATGTTCATCATCGGGTCTTGCGGTTTGGCGACGTCATGGCTGTCTGCAAAGGCGGGCAGGCCCGACATCGAGGCAAGTGCTGAAGCAATCGCAAGAGCTCCGTGGAGTTTCAGTGTCTTGATCGTCTCCTTTGTTAAGTTGCGGGATGGTAAAATGTTGCCCCTTGCACGATGGCCATCACATAGAGATTTCTAGTCCAAGGTCCTTGGCCGAGGGCGCGTGTCTTGCGGACGCACTCACTTTCGATCGCATTTCGGCCATGTCGGTTTTATCGCTTTTGACAATCGGCATCTTACGTCTGGCAGCTCTCTCATTGATCCGGATCAGCGTCCGCCATTTTTCTGGATTTTATTCGCAGACAATCCCAGCAGGCGCGCGGTCACGCGGGCGGAGCCTGTGTCGTCAGGCCCAGCACCAACCAGTCCTGCATGCCACCGCGGTAATAGTAGATTTTTTCCGGCGGAAAGCCGTTTTCGACCATCGCGTGCATTGCGAGCGAACTCTGAGGGCAGGCCGGGCCGTTGCAAAACGCCACGACTTTCTTGGCGGCGTCGCAATTCCAGCCGGACGATGATCGAACACATCCGACCGCGTCCAGACGGTTGGCGACCTCTTTGAACGGTATCGACAGGCTTCCGGGAATCGTTCCCTTCAGCCGCCAATCGGGATCGCGCATGTCGACCACGACATAGTTGTCATCGCCAAGGCAATCCAGAACCTCAAGCTCGCCGACCGGTGTAACGCCGTCGATCGGAACCATCGGTTGCAGATACCCGGTAATGAGTTGCATGTCGTTTCGGTGGCGTTCCATGGTAACCGGTCCGCCTGGCAATTTGACGACACGAGACGTCTCGTTCTCCGTAATTTTGAGTAGGTCATTCATCACTGTATCTCCAGTCCAGTATGGCTTCATGACGCGGCGCCCCATCAGACGCCTAAACTGGCGCGACCCAGGACGGTACTCGCCGCGAGTATGCCGATGCGCAGTCTTGTCTCAGATCGCCGAGACCGCTGTTTTCAGAAGGTCTCGAACCTGCCCAGCGACAGCATGCAGTTCCGCATTGTCTATGGCCTGCATTGACGCCACCGGGTCGATTGCGCTGACCTCGATGCCGTCCTCGACTTCGCGCAGGATCACATTGCAGGGCAGCATCGCGCCCACCCGTGGCTCCATTCCGATCGCCTGATGCGCCATCTTGGGGTTGCAGGCGCCAAGGATGCGGTAAGGTGGCATGTCGACATCCAGCTTCTTCTTCATCGTCGCCGCGACGTCGATTTCGGTCAGGATGCCAAAACCGTTGTCCGCAAGGGCGGCACGGGCCCGAGCGTCGATGGCGTCAAATGTGGCGTCCTTGAACAGTCGGTTGATCGTATAGGTCACGGCAATCACTCCTTGATTAGGCACCCGAAAGACGCAGGCCGATCTGACGGCATCGACGCCGACCTCGGCCACTCGCACCGGAGGGGCCGCGCGCCTTGTGTTTGTGCCGGGCAGAATAACACCGATCGGCTCGGCAAACATGATCCAGATCAGGGCCGACGCCATTCGGTTTGTGCAAACTGTGCCCGAAGCGCAGGACGATACCGCGCGGAAGGAGATGAAATGAAAAACAGAAAATTTGCATTTGGCTTGGGCGGGCTTGTGGCGATCATGGGCGCGGCCAGCACTGCGATGGCACAAGTGGGCGAAATCCCGGACCGCAACGCGCCGTTCTATTACGGCCATGACATGATGTGGGGCGGCGGCCAATGGGGAGGATTCGGCATGTTTCTAGGACCGATTTTCATGATTCTGATCGTGGTCGGAATTGTTGCCGGTATCATCTACCTGTTACGGATGTTCGGCGGACCTGGGCTGGGCAACAGCCATCCGGCTCATGACCGGGCGCTGGCGCACCTCAAGGAGCGGTATGCCAAGGGCGAGATCGACTCGGTGGAATTCGCAGAGCGCAAGAAACACTTGGCCGACTGACATGATGAGCGTCTGGCCGACAAAGCGCTTTCGAGGTCTTGTTCAGTTCGACGCCGGTCCCTCATTCTGATGGCAGGGCGTCGAAGTGAACGACTTGAGTGTGACACCGGTTGACGCCTGCGTTTTGCGGGCACTTTTCAGCGCAATCCCGTCATTGAAAGACCAAAATGCTACGACGCCAATTCCTGACCTCATCGTCTGTCGCACTCATCGCCGCGGGCCTATTGTCCCCCATGTCGGCCCGGCGCGTCTTTGCCGCAGACGAGGCGCCTGTGAAACGCTTGGCCATGCCCCCTGTTCTTGACACGCGCGCAAGCGGTCGGCTTTCGCTGACCGCGATGGCAGGCAGCAACAGCTTTCTCGGTGGCCCCGCCGTGCCGACGGCAGGGTTCAACCAGGACTATCTGGGTCCGACAATCATCGTGCAAAACGGCGATCTCGGGGCCGAGGTCGCCAATACGCTGCAAGAACCCGTCAGCCTGCACTGGCATGGCCTGCTGGTGCCCGGTGCGCATGACGGTGGTCCGCACCTTCCGATTGCGCCCGGCGAAACATGGCGCCCCGAGATGACGATCGCCCAAGACCCGGCGACCGTCTGGTACCACCCGCATATCCATGAGCGGACGGCGGCGCAGGTCTATTCCGGCATGGCCGGGGTCATTCATGTGACAGACGGCCGTGACGATCAGCGCGGATTGCCAGTGGATTACGGCGTCGATGACCTGACGCTGGTTCTGCAAGACCGCCGGTTCGATGCCGCCGGACGCATGGTCTATGATCCCTCGATGATGGATGTGATGCACGGGTTTACCGGCAACCGGTTGCTCGTCAACGGTCAGGCGGACGCGACGGCGGTGGTACCAGAGGGCCTTGTGCGCCTGCGCCTGCTCAACGGCTCGAACGCCCGCATCTATACGCTCTACTTCGATGATGCGCGCCCGATGCACCTTGTGGCGACGGAAGGAGGCTTCCTGCCTGCGCCCGTCGCGCTGGACGTGTTGCGCCTGTCGCCGGGCGAACGGGCTGAAATCCTTGTCGATTTTGCCGGGGGCGGAGCGCCCGTGCTGATAAGCGATCTGGATCAGCCTTACGGCGTTTTGCAGTTCGCAACCGACCCTGCGCTGACGGTCAGGATCACGCATGTGCCCACAGCACTGGACGGCGTCCTCGAGGATCTCTCGGGGGCGGAGGTCAGGACACGACAAGTCTCCCTCGATATGGGAATGGGCGGCATGATGATGGGCGGGGGCGGCTTTGCCATCAACGGGCGTCCCTTCGACATGGACCGGATCGATTTCGACGTGGCTCTCGGCTCGGTCGAGCGTTGGCACATTCGCAGCACGATGGTGGCCCATCCGTTCCACGTCCACGGCGTTCGGTTCCGCGTGCTGAGCGAGAACGGCGCGGCGCCCCGGCCCGAAAACACGGGCTGGAAGGATACGGTATTGGTGCCAGGCGAGGCCGAGATCATGGCGCGCTTCGACCAGCCCGCGAGCCGTGAGACGCCGCTAATGTTCCACTGTCACATCCTTGAACATGAAGACGCGGGTATGATGGCGCAATTCACCGTGGGATGACACGATGACACTTGCACTTTTAGCCCTCTCTCTGCCGGAGGGTCTGGTCATGAACCTTGCGCCCAAGTCTTTCTGTCCCTGCAAGCGCTTGCCGCTCACTGGCCAGCAAAGGCTTTGGCAAGCAGTAGTCCGGCAGCCAGCGCTAGAACGGAAAGGCCCGTCATGACCCAAACCGGTGGCGCAGGGAATTTGGCGCCCTCACCGCCATGCTGTGCCTTCGTGCCATGCGCGCCGCCAGTTTTCGCCCCTGCATCACCGGGGGCGTCGGGATCATCGGTGGCGCGCACCGTGAACATGCCATGCTTCAGCTCATTGGCCACCAGCCACCAGTTCATCGGATAGGCGACTATGAATCCCACGAGGAGCGCCATCGACATCACGAACCAGAAGGCGGGATCGCTTGGCCCCATCCCCGGCGCGATGCGCGAGCGCAGGATCAGCATGGCCGGGATCATCGCGGCCATCAGCAGGTTCATGGACAGAAGTTCAGGGAAGAAAGTCTTCTTCAAGGATCGCAGGTAGTTGCCGCCCGCCATGTCGCGCATGAACAGAGCCTGAAAGATCGTCCAGCCAAAGGCGAAGCCCAGCAGATATTCGAGCGCCAGCTCGACCAGACCGGCCAGCGCGATCACACTGGCGATCACCGCGCCGACCAGGATTCCGACACCGTCCCCCGCCACGCAATGCATGGTCGAACCCAACACCTGCCGCCAGCGCGCCGCGACAAACCGTTCATGAGTGCCCCGCATCGGCTCGCGGCAGCCGAGCACATACCGCACCCGCCCGAACACCCCGGTATACGCCACCAGCAGAATGAAGCCCCATTTCATCACCGGATGCGCCGGGGTGGTGCCGATGTCTATAGCCACGAAGGCCACCGACAGGCCCGCAAGCACGAACCACAACAGCATGATGCCGTCGATCATCTCATGAACTCGACGTTTCCATCAACATCGCGCGGGATCACGATGCAAGGACGCATGGCACCCACGAGCGGATCCATCTCGGTTCCCTGTTGTATACTCATTTTCGCACGTATTTGAGC
>JBBKXP010000024.1:0-2649 GCA_037969545.1 Paracoccaceae bacterium
CCTATACCGACCTTTTGCTGTCGTCGGTGCCGGAAATGGACCCCGATTGGCTATCCAACCTGTTGGCCGAACGCGGAGTTGATAACATCGGCGATGCAGCGATTGATAAGATGTAGTGCGAATCACCTGACCCTTTCGGGGTTGTGAGACCGGCGCGTGGCGCCGAAAAATGAAAAAACAGGGAGAATGACAATGACAACACTCAGCAGACGCGGACTGCTTAAGACCGGGGTCGCCGCAGGCGTCCTGGGTCTGACAGGCATGCCCCTTTTGGCCGAACCGACACGTGGCGGAACGCTGCGCCTTGGCGTTGCCGGCGCGAATTCGTCGGACACATGGGATGGCCGGACCCATTCCGACACCTACATGATCGTGGTCGCCCACGGCGCTGTATTTGACTGCCTGACCGAGATTGCCGCGAATGGCGAGCTGATCGGCGAACTGGCGACGGATTGGGAGGCGACGGCGGATGCCAAGACCTGGACGTTCAATCTGCGTCAGGGTGTGACGTTTCACAATGGCGCACCGTTCACCGCCGACGATGTGATCGCCTCGCTCGAGATGCACACTGCCGAAGGATCGAAATCGGCGGCCGAGCCGATCGTCGCGGCGATCACCGAAATGAACAAGATCACCGATTTTCAGGTGAAGTTCGTTCTTGAATCCGGCAATGCCGACTTCCCCTTCCAGATGTCGGATTATCACCTGCTGATGTATCCGCACGAAAACATCGACGAGGCCATCGCCCAGGGTATCGGCACCGGCATGTACAAGGTCGAAGCCTTTGACCCCGGTGTGCGCACCCTGCTGAGCCGCGTCGATTCGCATTACAAGGACGGTCGTGCCGGTTGGTTCGATCAGGTCGAATCCATCGCCATCAACGACGGGTCGGCGCGGATGACCGCGCTGATGACCGGGCAGGTCGATGTGGTCAACAACGTCGTGTTCCAGACCGAGCCGCTGATGCGCGCCAACCCCAAGATCGTGATTCTGGAAACCACCGGCAACCAGCACTATTCGTTCCCGATGCTGGTCAACCTGTCGCCCTTCGACAATCTCAAGGTCCGCCAGGCACTGAAATACGCCGTCGACCGGCAGGAAATGGTCGACAAGATCCTGCAGGGACACGGCGCCGTGGCCAACGACCATCCAATCGGGCCGGCGAACCAGTACTGGGCGAACGACCTGCCGCAGCACAGCTATGACCCCGACAAGGCCAAGTCGATTCTGGCCGAGGCCGGCTTGGATGGTCTGAGCATCGATTTGTCGGCGTCCGATGCGGCCTTTGACGGCGGCGTCGATGCGGCGTTGCTCTATCAGGCGACGGCCAAGGCCTGCGGCATCAACATCAACGTGGTGCAGGAACCGGCTGACGGCTACTGGTCGAACGTCTGGCTGAAAAAGCCGTGGTGCGAATCCTACTGGTCGGGTCGCGTCACCGAGGACTGGATGTTCACGTTGGGCTACCAGACCGGCGCGGCATGGAACGACACGAACTGGGTCAACGAGCGGTTCCAGTCGCTGTTGCTTGAAGCACGGGCCGAGTTGGACAGCGCCAAGCGCCGCGAGATGTATCACGAGATGCAGGCGCTGTGTTCCTCAGAAGGCGGCGTGGTGAT
Organism: Paracoccaceae bacterium; assembly: GCA_037969545.1. GTDB lineage: Bacteria > Pseudomonadota > Alphaproteobacteria > Rhodobacterales > Rhodobacteraceae > JBBKXP01. The sequence goes on from JBBKXP010000024.1 coordinate 1,620, forward strand.
CCCGATGTATGCCAACGCGGTCGACGCCCTTTCCACGACGCTTGCGCATCCTGAAAAGGTCGGCAACGTGTTCGATCTGGACAGCAACCGCCTGATCGAACGGTGGTGGGTGGCGTAAGCCTTTCGCCTGCGGAAATAGTGGGCGCCCCGCCGAAAGGTGGGGCGCTTTTTTGTCGGCGATGTTTGGCGTGCATTCATTTTGCCTCATAATTGCTCAATTTTTGCCGCAAGTCATATCCAATGTCCGCCACACCGAAACCGAAACATGAAAGTGAACAGATGGACCGTTTTCAGATCAAGACCCTTGGCCGCGCCGCCGCGTTATCCGTGGGGCTGACCGTTGGCGCAGGGATCATCCTTTTAACTTATGCCGAACCGGCCTTTGCCGAGCGGGGAAACGGCAATGGCGGCAACGGCGGAGATAACGGCAACGGTGGCAATGGCGGTAATAACGGCAACGGCGGTAACAACGGGCGCGGCGCAGTCGCCAGCGAACTGAAAGGTTTGAACGCCGCTCATGCAAGTCCGAACGCTCTGATACATGCGGCGGCCAACAGCAGGCCGGGGCAGCTGAACACTTATGTTGCGGTCAGAACTGCGGCTGCGAACGCGACTTCGGCAGAGCAGGCGACCTTTGATGCCTGGCAGGATTTGGCCAATATGACGCAGGACGACATCAATGCGGTTTATGGAATACCCGGCGTTGATGCCCAGGGGAACCCGGTGATCAATGTTGACATGGCAGACTACGACGCGGACGTCGTTGCGGCTGAAGACGCGTATAATGCTGCGGTTGTGGACGTGGGGCTGGCAGAAAATATGGCCAATGACGGTCTCCTGTCGCTGACCGGTGGCGCGACCCTGTCGGATGCGGCCAAGGCTGAGCTGGATCGGCTACTGGGATTGTAATCATCCGGCAATGGTGCGCGGCAATGCCGTTGCACCATTGCCCCTTGCATCCCCGCCCGCTCCCCTCTATATCCCATCTCAACAGCGGCGTGCTGGCCTCCACCCCCAGCGCCCAACCGGA
>JBBKXP010000025.1:0-3355 GCA_037969545.1 Paracoccaceae bacterium
GTTCGAGATCACCCGGACCGACGCCGAATGGCGCGCCATGCTCAGCGACACCGAATTCGCCGTGATGCGGCAAGACGGCACCGAAATCGCAGGCTCCAGCCCGCTGGACAAGACCTACGACGCCGGAACCTACCAGTGCCGCGGCTGCGACCTGCCGCTCTATTCCTCTGAAGCCAAGTTCGACAGTGGCACCGGCTGGCCCAGTTTCACCGCCAGCCTGCCCGACGCGATCGGCACGATGGAAGACAACACCTTCTTCACCACCCGGACCGAGGCGCATTGCCGGCGCTGCGGCAGCCACCTGGGCCACATCTTCAACGATGGCCCGGCCCCTACTGGCAAACGTCATTGCCTGAACGGCGTCAGCCTGGTGTTCAACGCCGCCTGAGGATCAAACGGTTCGATGTGTCGAGCAGTGGATCGGGTCGGGTGCGGCAACAGCATCCGGCCCGTTTCGACAGGGGCTTCCCAAGCCCCGAAACCACCACTAACCCGTGCCAGTTCCGCAACAGTTTTCTATTGACGGTTGTATCGAAACCGCCGCTGACGCATTATCTCGCGAAATTTTGCACCCAGAAAGCATGTCACCCGCGTTGCCCGCTCTTAGGACAAGGGCGGCAACGGACTGCAAGCGCGCGTGCAGCGCGGCGAGGATGGTTTCGCGGGTGGTAGGCATGGTCTCACTTAGCGCTCGTTTGATTTGCAAAACATATGAGATTCATTTGAAACACATCCGGGGACTCGATGGCGCTGCGCTTTCCGACGGTCGGGTGACCGGAAAGGTAGTTCGGTTTTCTCACTCAAGATACTTCTATGGGATATCTTCGTTTAGTCCGCAAACCCTGCAGCAAGGAGGGCAGAACGGATCTTGTTGCGAAAATCTGCTTCCGAGAATGGCAATGACTTTAGATACAGGGTAATCGACATATCCGGCCGTACTTCGCGAACGACACGCGCCCAGTGCCCTGCTACCTCTGTCCGACCGTCAAGCTGGCACATCGCTACTGCCAACATCACGATCATGAAATGGGTGCTTGCTGTGCGCGCTGCCAGAACCGCCCAGTCGGCAGCGGTCGCATAATCGCCATCAATCCCGAAGGACGTCGCCTCCATCGCACGCATCGAGGCAAGCAACGGATCGAGCGGGCTGAGCCCAATCGCCATTTCGATACCCGCGCGAGTCGCGACCGTCTGACAGCGGATCACTTGCAGGTATGCCCTTGAATAATGGCCCTTGGCATAGTTCGGGCTCAACTCCACCGACCTGTCCAGCCAGACCAGCCCGTCATCTGGGCTGCCCGTCAGGATGTGCAACCGCCCCATCGCGGCATTCGCGTAGGGATCAAGCGGGTCAAGCTCGACGCTGCGTTCGGCCGCGAACCTGACGGCGGCCAGTGCTGCTTGGCGGTCCGGCACGTAACCCATCATCGCGTCCTGAAAGCTGGTGAACGCCCGGGCAGCAAAAGCAGTGGAAAATCCGGGGTCAAGATCGGTTGCGCGGCGGAAGAGACTGCCGGCAATCGCATTGTCATGAGCGTTGAAGCGATACACATGACTTAGCCCAAGGTGATAAGCCTCCCAGGCATCCAGGTGCTCTACGGGCTTGCCGCGCGCCAGTGCCGCTTCGGTCTGCGGGATCTGGAGATCCAGCGCAGCGATGACCGCGCCCACAATCTCGTGCCGGACGGCGTGCACGTCGGCAACGGGCCGCTCGAAATGGTTTGACCAGATAAGTCCCCCGGTTCGGGTATCGACGAGATCAACGCTCACTTCCAACTGCTTGCCGAAAAGTTCGACGCGACCAGAAAGGCAATAGCTCGCGCCCAGAACGCTGTGCAGCCCGGCAAGGTCCACATCAGCACTTCGAAACCGGAACGTGGATTCGCGCGCGATCACCCGCAACCAGCGCAGGCGCGCAAGCGAAGAAATGATGTCTGCCGGGATCGCATCGCTCAGGCTCGCAAAGTCATCCGGTAAGCCGATCCGGCTGAAGGGCAGCACCGCTACAGTGGGTCTTTCACCACGTCCATCCGCATCGTCAGGTCGTTTCGCCTGTGATTCGGGACCGCCCCTTCCGATTTCCGTCCGTCTGATCCTGACCGGCGCGACAAAACGATGGCCGAGGCCGCGAACGGTGCGGACGAAACTTTGCCTGTCGCCGTCATCACCAAGCGCTTTGCGAACGGCCTTCAATGCGGTCGAGACGGCAGCATCTGAAATGAAACGTCCGGACCATACCACCGCAATCATTTCTTCTCTGCTGATGACCCGTTCGTTGTTCTCGACCAGAAGGCACAGCAGCCTGAAAACCTTGGGTTCAAGTTTGACCAGTCCCGACGCGCTCCGAAGCTCGGCGCGATCAGTATCAAGCTCGAATGGGTCGAATTGAAGTTTCATGTCCAAACATAGCAAATCCGCACCCACCGCTCAACGAATCCTCAGCCAGTCCCCAAGCAGCGATAAAGTCACCGTGGTAACGTTGGGGCATCCGTAGCGCCTGCCACAGGCGCAAATCTCAAAAAGGGAGAGTTACGATGATCCTTGCATCCGATCAGGCCCATACACGGGCACAGCCGATTGAACTGCTCCACAAACAAGGGCCCTTCATAACCTGGATCGCGGCATATCTTGGTGCAACCCGCGCCTCCTTGCGCAGGGTTGAAGATGCGCACGCCTCGCGTTGCACCCTCGCCTCATTGGCGGAGGAGATCTTTCACGACACCGGCATTGACCCGTCTGATGCGACAGGGATCGCGTCATGCCAGCCTGACTTGCCGTTCTTCATGCAGAGTGGCTTTGGCAAGCGTTGAAGGGGGCGACACTTTCGCGGGAAGAATTCGGCTCTCTCAATCCAGATTGGCGCCCACGAAATGAAACGCTGCCACAGAAGACGTTGGAAACTTTGGTGCATCACGAGCGGCACCCCAGCGTAAACTGCCGGTCCGACGGTCAGAGCCTTACCTCCACCCAGTTCGCCACGATCAGCCCCGGCACGCCATCCACGGCCCTTTCTGCATCCTTCGCCAGATCAAGTCGCTTTTGCAATTTGACCGGCGGCACCAGCAGGAAGTTCGGCACGGTCGCCACGCCGCGTCCGGTTTTGGAATTTGAGGCAACAGCGCGCCCTCTGGTGTTCAAACGCCCCTCGGCGACCAGCAGGCTTGGCCCCCGACGCCGATAAATGAAGCGCAGACGCAGACCAGTGCGGCGTTCCCATTCGCCGGGTGTGATCCGGCCGCCTTTGGCGCTTTTGCCTGCAGCCGGGGTTGGGATCGCCAGCCAGAACCCGTCCTTCGACCGGATCAGCGGTCCCGAGTCATGGGCGCCGATGATCACCGGGGCGTTCGACCAGACC
>JBBKXP010000026.1:0-4348 GCA_037969545.1 Paracoccaceae bacterium
GTCCCGTGATCATCAGCAGCGGAAAGGCCCCTAGCTGCGCATAAGCCGCGCCAGTGACAAGGTTCGCAGCCCCGGGCCCCAACGTGGCAAGACACACACCGACCTTGCCGGTAAGCCGGCCATAAGTGGCGGCCATGAAAGCGACCCCCTGTTCGTGGCGGGTCAGCACAAAGCGGATGGACGAGGTGCGCAGCGATTCCAGGACATCGATATTTTCTTCGCCCGGCAGGCCAAAGACATAGTCCACGCCTTCGTTCTCCAACGCCCGGACCAGAAGGTCGGATGCCTTGATTTTTGCGTCATTCGGCACGGGCGGTCGCCTTTTCAGAGGTCGGGTGCTGCGCAGGATAAAGCTGGTCGAGCTGCAGCGACAACCCGTTCGCCTGCACGATCCGGACGTGAAACCGTTTGAGCGCGCGCGGATGCGGAACACCGCAGGAATGCGCGATCACGCCCACAGATGCCGTAAGTTGCTGCACAAAGTTGCGCACCCTGACGGCCTTGTCGGCCGGATCGAGTCCCTTTTGCAGTCGCCGGTCATGGGTGGTTATTCCGGTCGGGCAGGTGTTGCGATCACATTTCATCGCCTGGATGCACCCCAGGGCAAACATGAAGCCGCGTGCCGAGACGACGAAATCGGCGCCGCTGCAAAAGGCCCAGGCGACCTCGGCCGGGGTGATCAGCTTGCCCGACGCGATCACCCTGATCCGGTCCTTCAGCCCGTGGCGTTCCAGGATATCGACAACCATCGGCAACGCCTCGCGGATCGGCAGGCCGACATTGTCCATCAGCGCCATCGGCGCGGCCCCGGTGCCACCGTCGCCGGAATCGACGGTGATGAAATCGGGCGCGTGTTCGATCCCGCGCCGCAGCACCTCTTCGCAGATATCGCCGATCCAGCCATAGGCGCCGATCGCCGTCTTGAAGCCGACGGGCTTTCCCGTTGTCTCGCGCACCGAGGCGATAAAATCGAGCAGTTGGCCAACGCTGTCGATCTCGGGATGGCGGTTGGGCGAAATCGCGTCCTTGCCCTCGGGCAGGCCCCGGATCTGCGCAATCTCTGCCGTGACCTTTGCGCCGGGCAGGATGCCGCCCTTGCCGGGCTTGGCCCCCTGACTCAACTTCAGCTCGAACATCCGCACCTCGGGCCTTGCCGCGATGTCGCGCAGTTTGTCGGTGTCGAGGCCGCCATCCCCGGTGCGCACCCCGAACTTGGCAGTGCCGATCTGAAACACGATGTCGCAGCCGCCGTCGAGGTGGTAGGGCGACAGCCCGCCCTCGCCGGTGTTCAACCAGCAGCCGGCCATTTTGGCGCCGCGCGACAGTGCCCGCACCGCTGGCTCCGAGATCGCGCCGAAACTCATGCCCGAGATGTTGACGATCGACTGCGCGGTATAGGGCGTGCGGGCATGCGGACCGATGACCATCTCGGGCGCCTCGGTTGCATCCTCTTCCAGTGTCGGAAACGGGCAGTTGACGAAAATCGGCGTACTCGCCGGTGTCAGCAGGCGGGTGGAGCCGAAAGGTGCCTTGTCATCCTCGCCTTCGGAGGCGCGGTCGACCCAACTGCGTTCGGCGCGGTTGAAGGGCATCTCCTCGCGGTCCATCGCAAAGAAATACTGGCGAAAGAACTCTCCCAGCCGCGAAAAGATGTGCCGAAAGCGCCCGATGACGGGATAGTTGCGCCGGATCGCATCGCGGGACTGGCTGATGTCGATGATAAAGAGCACCAGGATCACGAGGAGCACGAGGCCGACCACAAAGATGAAGATGGTCGAAAGATAGCCGATGGAGCCCATGACGGCTTCGGAATCCATTCGCATCAGCCCGACCCCGTCAAAAAACAAGTTGCGGATAGCGGATCATCGTCCCGGAACCGGCAATCGACGATGCGAGGCCCGCGGGCGCCAGAGAGTCGTTACAGAACAGCAATTTGAATGTTCCTTTGCGGACTGAACCTTTTGTCGTGAGACGAGCCTAACGGATTCTGTTGTAAAACGGCGGCTGAATTTCGCGCCCGGGCAACACCCTTGCGTGATATTCAGGTGTCCTCGGTGATCAACAGGACACGCATAGGTTATAAGTGTTATGTAAAGCACCACCTGAAATAGCAATCAGCGCGAAGTTGCGCTCTTGAACCAGTCTGTTTCCGGCTCAGTTCTGCCGTTATTTCAAACCGAGTTGATTGCATTTTAATTCTATTCGTGACAGCCGTAAACAGTTCAAAAGACCTTTCCAAACACTGTCTTGCTCCATTTCAGTGACCGCAATCCTGACTCGGCAGAGCGGAATTGATCAGCTTGCGGACGCAATGGCAACATGTTTGGCTGGGCGTGTTCTTCTGATTAAGGAGCTCAATACCTTAACGCGCAATTCGTATTTTTATGAGACGTTGTAGGGGGACTGAAAATGACTTCAATTGGGATTTGTCTGGCTGACGACCATCCGATCCTGCTGTCCGGTATTCAGGCGCTTCTCAATTCCGAACAGGGCATCGACGTTGTCGATATCTGCGCGGACCTGGCCACAAGTCGCGCAGGGACCACGACCACGATTCAGATTACCGACTTCAGACTCGGTGATGTCATCAAGTCGAACAAATACGACTTATACCGGCGCGAAAATGACGACTCTCATGAAACACTTGCGAACGTATTCGATGCAATGACCAAGCCGCAAGACGGCTTTGCAGAGGCCGACTTCTGGCATGAAAACCGCGACGGTGAAGACTTCACTGTCATCCGCATCAATGAAGAGGAATATGAAGTGATCAACGAGGCATCTCTGAATAGTTTTTCGATATGAACATTTGCGGGCATGGATAGGACAGGATCAACAGCCATGAAACATCCAACGTCGGCCGCTGTCGATCATGAACTTCCCGGTATTCGGTTCTGGCCCCGGATTCTTGTCGGGCTATTGGTGTTTGTCGCATTGATTTTCGCGGTCGGAGGCTGGATCGCGACCGGCGAATTGAACGGTGCCGTGATGGCGCCCGGAATGATCGTCGTCGATCAGGAAATGAATTCTGTTCAGCATCGCGACGGCGGCATCATTTCCGAAATCGCGGTGCGTGAAGGCGACAAGGTTCTGGCGGGGCAGGTTCTGTTGCGGTTGGAAGTTGCGCAGACCCGTGCCGAACTGTCGATCGTCAAAGGTCGGATTGTCGAACTGATTGCCCGCCGGGCGCGCCTGACCGCCGAGCGCGAGGGATTGGCCGAAATTTCCTTTCCGGACGCCTTTAACCAGCTGTCGCAAGACGCTGCCAAGATCGCGGATGGCGAACTGCGGCTTTTCACCGACCAAAGGATCAATCGCAACAGTCAAGTGCAGCAGCTTGAACTGGGCGCTGTCCAGATCGGCGAGGAGATTGAGGGATTGGCTGGCCAGCACCACGCCAAAGTCGACGAAATCGGATTGGTTCAGGTCGAATATGACCGAAACAAATCGCTTTTTGATCGCGGGCTTCTCGAAGTGTCTCGCCTATAGAGCATCGAACGCCGTTCTCAAGGTCGAATTCCGCTTTTCACCAATCAATATCGAACAGGTCAACGTCAACTTGCCCGCCCGGATACGGTTCTCCTCATTCAACCAGCGCACCACGCCGGAACTGATCGGGACGGTCTCCGACGTCTCCCCGGCGACGTCGCGCGATACACAACGGGCGAAACGGATTATCTGGCCCGCGCCGACATCGCGGCGCTTTGGTTGGGTGGGCGTCTGTCCGCGTTTGAAAAACCATTGCTGAGGTCATTTACCGATGCAGGTCAATAGATCATGCCTTATAGCGGCGGTCGCATCGACAACATCCCGCCGGATGTTAAGGTCGGGGCAGCCGCAGCGGGGAAAAGACTGGCAATGATCGAACGCTCAACACGTATGGCCGGGGGCATCGAGGTGATGCATCTGGCGCTGGCTCCTGCCTGCCAGAGCACGGCCATCGCGCTGGCAGCGCTTTCCGATGGGGCGGGTGGGGCGAAAGTGTACTTCAATGGCGCGGCGCTCGCAGACAAGGTGGGACCAGCTGACGGCGGTTTTGTCCCGTCACGGGTGTTTCCATTGCGGGGCAATGCCGGGCTGTCTGTCGATGGAACCTTGCCCGACAGAATGGCCGACACGTTGACCCTGACCTATGACGGCGTTGCGCTCAACTTGCCGCTGTCGGCCCCGCGCACCGCGCTGTTTTCCGGGCAGGACTGTCTGCTCACGACGCTCAATCAGGCCTTGTCAGTGTCTGTGGACGAGCGTGACGCCGCGCTCAATCCAATGGCGGATCCAGTCTATATTCGTGATTGGCTTGCGCATCATGCGCGCCACCAGGGGGCTACGGCGGCACTGCTGCTCAACC
>JBBKXP010000027.1:0-9346 GCA_037969545.1 Paracoccaceae bacterium
GCTGCGGCAGACCACGATGAACGACGTGCTGCGGATCACCTCGACCGAGGCGCGGGATGAAAGCCCGCTGTCGCATGGCTGGTCGGGCGTGCCGGTGACACTCTGGGTCGGGTCGGACGAACGGCCCGCGTTTCTGGATCAGTCCCGTTGGCTGTCGGCGCACTGGCAGGTGCCGGTCGTGGTGGAACCGGGGCGGCACCATTTCGATGTGATCGAAGGGTTGCAAGACGGGCGCAGTCAACTGACCGCTGCACTTTTGTCCTGATCCTCGGGGCGCTGCCCCGAACCCCGGAGTATTTCTGGCCAAAAGAAGCTGAAGATGGATCAGCCAAACCGGGATTTCCATGTCGGCAGGGTGTCGCTGTCGGCGGATGTGGCGCGGAAAATTGCCCGGGCAATGGCGCGGGCCATGCAGGTTGCGGCAGCGTGGCCGAGCAGCACCACGTCGGTCGCAGGCCGCACCCTGGTGCTGACGGCAAAGATCAGGTCGCCGTCCAACGGCGTATGGCTGGGAACAAGGGCGCGGGCAAAGCCGTCGTGCGCGGCAGTGGCCAGCCTGGTGCATTGGCCTTGGGTCAGGGCCGTATCGGTGGCAACGATGCCAATGGTCGTGTTGCGCGCCGGGCCGATTTTTGTGACGAGCGGGCCCTGCGGATAGCCAGGGGCGGCGCCAAGATCGCCGAATTCGGCGGTCTTTTCCCAGGGGGCAGCCCAGAAGTGGGGTCCGTCGCCGACAGTCGCCGACCCCAGCGCATTCACTGCGACCAGTGCCCCGACCGTGGTGCCGTCGGGCAGGATGCAGGACGCCGACCCCAACCCGCCTTTGAGTATCGCCGTTGTTGCACCGGTTCCGGCCCCGGCGGTGCCAATCTCAAAATCAACCGCTGCCGCATCAAGCGCCGCGCGGCCCAAGGCGTTGTAGGGGTTGACCGCCCAGGCCTTGTCGCCGCCATTCAGCATGTCGAACAGGATCGCGGCCGGCACGATGGGCACCCGGACCGGGCCGACCTGAAAGCCCCGGCCGAGGTCGCGCAACCCGTCCACGACGCCCGATGCCGCATCAAGGCCGAAGGCCGACCCGCCCGACAGCACCAGCGCGTCGACCTGTTCGACAACTTTGTCGGGCGCCAACAGGTCGGTCTCGCGGCTGCCCGGCGCGCCCCCCATGACGCAGACCCCGGCAACAAAGGTCGCGTCGCCCACCAGCACCGTCACCCCCGATTTCAGGCGCGCGTCATCGGCGTTACCGACCCGCAGCCCTGCCACATCGGTGATCAGGTTGCGCTGTCCCGGCCTCATTTATTGACCAGATAATGGCCAAGATAGGTCAGGCGCGGGGTGTCGTTCAGCGAATAGGGCATCCCACCGAACGCCGCCTCGGTCAGCACCACAAGGGTGTCGGCATTGTGGATATGCAGCATCATGTCCTCGACAAGGCCGGGATCGAACCATTGCTCAAGTCGCGGCCGCACCTCTGATCCGAACATCACTGTCACCTTGCCCGGATCGACAAAGGCTCCCGGCAGGTCGATGGTCAGTTGCACCGGGTGCATCTCGTCGGCGCTGGCGTAACAATAGGCGCGGGCGTTCGCCTCACTCCGGAACTGGCCGTAAAACAGATGCAGGCGGTCCTTGCCGGGTGGCGGCGGTGCTGCCGCATCGGGGATCGGCGGCCGCGGCGTCAGCAGGGCAGCAATACGCGACCACACCGTCATCGCGCCCATTTCACCCCGCGTTCTCCGTCTGTGTCCATCTGGCACCCTTGCGTCCGGCACAAGTCTGAACCGCCGCGGCGGATTTGTCATCACGGTTTTGTGGGTGCCTTGTGCATGCCTCGCCGCGTGATACCTCTTTGCCCCGAACCCGGTATCCAAAGGAGCATCGACATGGCAGATATCTATTCCCCGCCCAAGGTCTGGGTCTGGGATCAGGAAAGTGGCGGCACCTGGGCCAGCACCAACCGCCCGATTGCAGGGTCGACACACGACAAGGTCCTGCCGGTCGGCGAACATCCGTTCCAGCTCTATTCGCTGGCCACGCCGAACGGGGTCAAGGTCACGGTCATGTTCGAGGAATTGCTCGCCCTCGGCCATGCCGCCGAATATGACGCCTGGCTGATCAAGATCGGCGACGGCGACCAATTTGGCAGCGGCTTTGTCGCGGTGAACCCGAATTCCAAGATCCCGGCGCTGACCGACAATTCCGGGCCAACCCCGGTGCGGGTCTTTGAAAGTGGTGCGATCCTGCTGCATCTGGCCGAGAAATTCGGGTCATTTCTGCCCAAGGACGGGCCGGGGCGCGCTGAAGTCATGAACTGGCTGTTCTGGCAGATGGGCAGCGCCCCCTATCTGGGTGGCGGCTTTGGCCATTTCTATGCCTACGCACCTGAAAAATTCGAATACCCGATCAACCGTTTCGCGATGGAGGCCAAGCGTCAGCTTGACGTGCTCGATCGCCAGCTTGCCGATACCGCGTTCATCGCCGGGGCCGATTTTTCCATCGCCGATATCGCGATCTGGCCGTGGTATGGCAATCTGGCGCTGGGTCGACAGTACGAAGCGGGCGAATTTCTGGATGTTCAGTCCTACAAGAACGTCCGGCGCTGGGCACGGGCGATCGACAAACGCCCCGCCGTAATCCGCGGCAAGATGGTCAACCGCACATGGGGCGAACCGTGGGAACAATTGCCCGAACGCCACGCCGCCAGCGATTTCGACGCAGTGCCAAAAAAGTCCTGAGCCGAAATCTGTCAGCAGAGATTGCGCCGGGCTGATTTCAGTCTTGCGCCGCCCCGTAGGCCCCCATCAGTTTGGGCAAAAGTGAGGGGCGATCATGGGCGCGACGGATTTCGATTTCGAACATGGGGCATGGACGGTACGGCATCGCCGCCTGCAAATCCGGTTGCAGGGTGCTGACGACTGGCAGGACTTTGCCGGCCGGTCCGAGACCCGCCCCGTGCTGGGTGGCGTCGGGAATGTCGAGGACAACTGGCTGGATTATCCCGGCAGCGCCTATCGGGCCATCGCGATCCGGTCGTTTGACGCAGGCACCGGGCTTTGGGCGATCTGGTGGTTGGATCAGCGGGCACCGCACGGGCTGGAGGTGCCGGTGGTGGGGCGCTTTACCGACGGGGTTGGGACTTTTCTGGCCGACGATACTCACGGGGGGCACCCGGTGCGGCTACGCTTTCAGTGGCATGCCGCCAACCCCGAGGCACCACGATGGGAACAGGCCCTGTCAGTCGATGGCGGCACGACATGGGAAACCAACTGGATCATGCAGTTCACACCCGCTTGATTTGCGGATCGCACAGGGCTAAGTGAGCCTTGAGCATATGGCGATGGCGTCGCCAAGGGCAGTCTGCCCGCCGCTTGGTGCCTTGCACCCCTGTCCTGAACGCCGGGACCTTTCGGGGCCCCATCGGCCCCATTTATGTGAGGTCGACAAGATGACAATCCGTCCGGAATTCTACCGCTTTCATCAGGGGGACAGGGTACTGCCCTTTGCGCCCGCCGAATATGACGCCCGCCTTGCGGGACTGCGGACCATCATGGCGCAGTCCGGCGTCGATGCCTGCGTTTTCACCTCTATGCACAATATCGCCTATTATTCAGGGTTCCTCTATTGCAGCTTTGGCCGCCCCTATGGGCTGGTCGTCACCGATACCGAAAGCGTGACGATCAGCGCCGGTATCGACGCCGCGCAGCCTTGGCGGCGCTGTCATGGCGACAACATCACCTATACCGATTGGCAGCGCGACAATTACTGGCGGGCGATCCTGTCGGTGACGGGGCCGGACAAGGTCATCGGGATCGAAAGCGATCACCTCACACTGGTGCAAAGCCAAAAGCTGACCGGGTTTCTGTCGCCGTCCAAGACGGTCGATATCGCCCCCGACACCATGCGCCAACGGATGCACAAATCGCCCGCAGAACTGGCGATCATTCGTGCCGGCGCAAATACCGCCGATGTGGGCGGCTATGCGATCCGCGATGCGATCCGCGAAGGCACCCGTGAGATCGACGTTGCGATGGCCGGGCGCGATGCGATGGAGACTGAGATTGCGCGGGCTTTCCCCGATGCCGAATTCCGCGACACTTGGGTCTGGTTCCAGTCGGGGATCAACACCGACGGGGCGCATAACCCGGTCACGGCGCGGCAATTGGAACGCGGCGATATCCTGTCGCTGAACACCTTTCCGATGATCAGTGGCTATTACACCGCGTTGGAACGGACGCTGTTCGTGGGCGAGGTCGATCCCGCCAGCCTGCGGGTTTGGGAGGCGAACGTGGCCGCCCACGAGTACGGCATGTCGCTGCTGCTGCCGGGGGCGAAATGTTCCGAGATCACGTCGAAGATCAACGACTTCCTCGAGGAACGCCAGCTGCTGCAATACCGCACGTTCGGCTATGGCCATTCGTTCGGTGTGCTGTCGCATTACTACGGGCGCGAGGCGGGGCTGGAACTGCGCGAGGATATCGACACCGTGCTGGAACCCGGCATGGTGATCACGATGGAACCGATGCTGACGATCCCCGAGGGACAGCCTGGGGCGGGGGGCTACCGTGAGCATGATATTCTGATCATCGGCGATGACGGGGCCGAGGATATTACCAAGTATCCTTATGGTCCGGACTTCAACGTGGTTGGATAAAACAGATCACAAGGGCGGCCCGCCGGGCCGCCCTTTTCGTGGGCTATCACACCGTGAAATGCACCACGCCGTGAATCAAAAGCTGGAGGCTATAACCGGACCAGAACATCAGGCAGTAGGCGCCAAAGCGCAGCCATTTCGATTTAAGCCCCGACACGAAAAGTGCTGAAACCGGATACCACGCCGCAATCAGGCCGAGCGTGCAACCAACGATGGAGACGATCGCAGAGCGGGGCATGTCGGGTGACATCATCATGGGGAAAAGCCCCGCAGGAATCCACGGAAGCCAATCCGTGATCACCAAAGACGTCACCGCAAAAAGCGCAACTGCCCCGATGATCCGCCCGATATTCGGGCGCAGCACCGCGCGCCACCGCCGCCAGTTCCAGCGCAATAGCGTTATGATGAGGGCGAGCCCCACAGCCAATACCGCAGATGGCAAGACCGCGGTGACCGGGCCGAAGACGTATAACAGGGATCTTTCGCCTTGCAGTTGCTCCATCCTGAAACCGACAAAGACCACCCAGATGAGCGCGGTCAGCGCGAGAGCGGTGATCTGGAACTGGCGGTGCATCGGGCACTCCTTTATGAACAATGTTCACAATATGATCCTACCGGGTTTGCACCAGTCTGGAAATCCTGACTAGCCCGCCGGCGCGTCCACCACAGGTTGGCCGCCGACCTCCGCAAGAACATCGCCCAAGCCCGTCGCGCAATCCTGACGGCCTAGGTCTGCCGGGACACGCTGATCAGCAATTCGTCGTGAGGGTCTTTTGCTATGGCGGATCAACATGCTAGGGATGCCTGATTCTCTTCCCTTGGGGGCAACATGACTCTTTTCATACCAAACCGCCGGGAGTTTCTGGCGCTCGCGGGTTCCGCGACACTGGGGGCCTGCGCGCCGACCGTGCCTTTGACCACGCTGCCGACGACCGAACGTTTCATCCCGGGCTACGGCCCGATCTATGATTCCGGCTATGAACTGCCGGGTATCCCCAGCCGCTTTCTCGAGCCCCCGAACCGGCGGATCACCGGGATGTATCTGGGCGAACAAAGCCCCGGCACCATCGACGTCGATCCTTATGCAAAGTTCCTGTACCTGGTCCGCGAGGGCAACAACTCGGTGCGCTTTCCCATCGGCGTCGGCCGCGCCGGGCGCAGTTTCAGGGGTCAGGGCAATATCCAGTTGAAACGCAAGTGGCCGGGTTGGACGCCCACCGCCAACATGCTGCGGCGCGAACCCGAAGTTTATGGCCCCTTTTCGCGCGGCATTCCGGGCGGTTTGCGCAGCCCGCTGGGGGCGCGCGCACTGTATCTCTACAAGGGCGGGCGCGACACTTTCTACCGCATTCATGGCACCAACGATCTGGAATCCATCGGCAATTCCGGTTCGGCCGGGTGCATCCGCCTGTTCAATCAGGACATCATCGCGCTCTATAACATGATCGACACCGGCGTGCGTGTGCATGTGCGCGGCGAAGAGGAATCGCTGCGCGTCGACCCGGAAAACTTCAACCGCGGGATCGAACTGCCGCCGAAAACGGTCAACCCTGACGATATCTACGGTGCCGAGGCGATCGCCAACGATCCGCGCCCGGTATTCGACGACGCGCGCGATGGGCTGAGCCCCGGCGAGGCCGAAGCGCAGTCTGACGTGCCGATCTAGAACCGGATGCCATAATCCTTGGTCGTGGTCTCGATCACTTCCCAGGTGCCAACAAAGCCGGGGCGCAGCACGAAAATGTCCCCGGCTTTGACCGTTCTTGGGGTCTGGCCATCCTCGGTCAGCACAGACACCCCCGACAGGATCCGGCAATATTCCCATTCGTCATAGGCAATCCGCCACTTGCCGGGGGTCGCCTGCCAGATACCGGCACAAAGGCCGTCGCGGTCCTCGATGTTCCAGGTGGTAAACACCGGATCGCCCGCCATGACCTTTTCCGCAGCGGGCCGGTCAATTTCGGCCTCTGTCCCGGCGGGCAGAACGTTCAGGAAAAATGCGGTCATCGAAAGTCCTTCGTTGACAAAATTTCACTTGGCCGACAGCAAAACCGGGTGACGCCGATTTGTAAATGCGGCTAACATCCCATAGATCAATCGCACGATATTTCAGTGAGGACCGCCATGGCCGACTTTGATACCCAAATCCGCGAATCTCAGGAACAGGTTGCCACGGCGCAATCCAAGATCAGCGAACTCACCAGCCGGATCGAAACTGCCCGCCAGAAGATGGCGCAGGGGACGGACATCGCGGTGGATATCGAAAACGCCTCGCTCGAGGATGTTCATGCGCATACCGAACTGATGAACGCCAACATCGCCGAACTGATCATGGGGCTGGACGATGTGACCTCGGCCTTTTCCAGGGACTTCGACGAGATGCGGTCGAAAACCGGCATGGAATCCTTTGTCGGTATCTTCTCGCAAGCCAAGGCCGACAGCATGCGTCAGGAACGGATGCGCATCGCCAGCGTTGACGACAAGTTGCAGGATCTGATTTCGAAATCCGACATCATCACGAAATTGCTGCAAGGTCAGCTTGCGATCTTGAACGAACAAAAAACCAAGGTCGAAGGCAACCTGACCGGCACCTTGCAAGACCGCGAAACCACCGTCGGCGAGCTTGAGGGCGCGCGCGCCGAAATTCTGGCGATGGACCCCAGGATCATTGAGCTCGAGGGCAAGATCAGCGTCGAACAGGACGCCGCAAGACGCACCAAGCTGGAAACCGAACTGGCGACACTGAATACGAAGTATAACGCGCTGGTGCAGGACGAACAGGTCAAACTGGCCAAATCACAGACGTTGGAACGCTATATCGAAAAGGGCAAAACCTGGATCGATTCGCTGCAAAATCAGGCGGCAACACAGATGGTGCTGATCAACAAATTGCAGACCGACACCAAGCAACGCGTCGTGCTGTATGACGCCCTGTCGAAATCGCTGAAAACCGCCCAGCAGCAGGACGTGGCGCATCGGATCAACGAGATCGGGGTCAAGACCGACCAAGAGGCGCAGACCGCGATGGCGGCGATCGGATCCGCAACCAATTCGAGGATGGCCGACATGCTCGAGGCGCACGAGGACCACATGGTGTTTGCCCGCGAGGTGCTGGAACAAAAGGCCAAGGCGGATGAACGCTTCATCCGGCGGTTTCAAAAGATCGTCGAAAAGCACGACAAGAACCTGTCTGGGGCGGGGGAATAGGCGCGGGGCGGTGGGTTTCACGCACCGCGCGGGATGACGTCATGACCGCATTCGACACCCCTCTCGACCATTTCAAGCTCGAGGATACCCGCGTCACCCGGCGCTATTTCGGCAAGTTCGAAAAGATCACCGGCTATCTGGGCAAGGTGGCGGCGGTGATGGAGGCCGAGGGGCGCTATTCCCGCGCCGATATCGCCGTGATCGCCCGCTATCTGATCGGGCTGAACCTGACGTTCCGCGCACTTGCACACAAATACCACTTTGCCGGCCGGTTCGCCCATGCCGGACAACTGACCTTTGATCGGGTCGAGTCGGGCTTTCCGGTTTTTTCCGAACTGATGGAAATGGCCAATGACGCGCATCAGGCGGCACGACATTTGGAGACCATGCCAACTGGGGAGGCGCTGAAAGATCAGATGGTGCGGATGATCGTCGCGGATCTGACGATCCCGACGAAACTGCAATATGCGCTGTCGCAGCGGCTTTATTATCAGGAACTGGTCAAGGGCGAACTGTTCTGGGCGCGCAACGATCCGCAAGCGGTCTGGATCGGCAACGCCTCGGACGGACGGCGCACATTTCAGGTCCATTGGGCGGTCTACGATAGCCAGATCAACCTGCCGACGATCTATTTGATGGACCTCGAGGATACCGGCCGCATCGGTCTGCCCAAGGATGAACGCCGCTGGCCCGAGGTGCAGGCGCATCTGATGGCGCAAGCGGTTGATGGGTTGAAACTGCTGACCATAGCCAGTGGTTTCGACACCGATTTTGACGATCTGCACCCGGTGCGGCTGCGCCGGTTCCACATCGGCCCGATGTATTCACACGCCTTCACCCGCCAGGACGGTCCGCTGCGCGAGGTGCTTGAAGCCGCACAGGCCCCTGTTGGCGAGGATTGGGCGCTGGTCTGGACCGAAGAGGACTTGCAGACTGACCGGGTGGAGAAGGTGAAATCCGGCTGGTTCGGATCTGTCGAACGGCAGGTATTCGCACTCGACCCATTTGCCGGGCGTGGCGCCGAGTCCGGAGCGACCCGGATGGAGCGCAGCCTGATCATGCCCGAACGCCCGTTTCAGTCATTGGCCGAAAAAAAACCGGCGGGGTTCGAGGACGTGCGCAAGTTTGTCGTCAGCCCTGGTGGCAAGGTGCTGAGTTATCGGTGAATGGTGGGTTTCACCCACCCTACGTAGAATGGGTGAAACCCATCGTTGAGGAAGCGACATGAGCCAGACAAGCGATCAGATGGAACTGCGCGAGACCGACGTGCGCAAGCATTATCCGGCGGCGCTGGCCCTGTTGGAGGGCTTCGATCATTCCTCGCGAATCGCCAGCGGCACCGCTGCGGCGCCTGTCGAACGCTCCGACGGCATCGGCACCCGTCGGGCGTTCCGGTCCACCACGCCGGGTCTGGTGACACGCTCCACGGCGCGGGCAGGCGGCGTGCGCATGATCGAACGGGTGGAAGGTCTGGCCGAGGGGCTG
>JBBKXP010000028.1:0-3684 GCA_037969545.1 Paracoccaceae bacterium
GTAGTTCACCATCTCCTCGATCCGCACGGCATCGCGTGGCGGCAGAACGCCGCCGGTGAGATAGTTGCGAATCAGCGCATAACTCGCCGTGTCAACGTCGATGGAAAAGGTCGAGACCGGGCTTTCGACGGTGATTTTCAGCGGGTTGTCGGCGGCGTTGGCATAGGCCTCGGTATCGGGTTCGGGCAAGGCGGCGATGGTGTCGGCAATACCGCCGGAGGCAATCGCCTCTGGGGCAGTAGCAGCAAGGCCCTGTTCATTGCTCCGGGTCCGGGCCAACGGCGCCGCAGTGGCGGCGGCCGGCGGTGCGGCCATCATGTCGGCGGCCTCGCTGTCGGTTTCAGCCAGTTCCATCGGGGCGGTCGCGGTTGCACCGTCCAAGACGTTCTGCCCGACCTGCCGGGCCGGTTCCTGGGCCAATGGCACCACAGGCTCGATCGCGGTATCGGCTCTTTCATCTCGCGTTGCCGACTCGGCATTGGTCGAAACCTGCGGCGTGGCCGCGGCGACCGAACGGTCAATGGCGACGACCGGCTGGTTGACCTGCGGCATCGGCTGCACATCGCTGTCGACAACCGTTTTCCCAAGCGGCCCCTGCAGCACTTTCTGCCCCGCCGGGGTCAGCACCAGAAAACCGCAGGCGACCAGCGCCGTAGTGACGGTCAGGCCGCCCTTGGATGTCATCATGGAAAGCATCGTCTTCACTCCTGTCCAGAGGCCCCTTTGGGCCGTTGCAGAAGTTTGACGGGTCGCATCCCGCGATTCTTGGAGGGCGGCGAAATTTTCCTGCGCCAGCCGCAGATGCGCCGCCCGCGTTGCGGGGTCGGGGCGGGGGGTGGCGCGGTTCAGCGCCGTTTTCAAGTCGTCGAGGTCATCTGTCATAGCGCCTCCTCCGTTTCCTTGATGGCGCGCAGTCGTTTCTTGGCCTCGGATATGCGCCAACTGATCGTGCCTTCGCTGACGCCGAGGATCTCGGCGGCTACGGCATGGGTCACATCGTCCAGAACCAGCGCCAGCGTGTCGCGCAGGTCGTCATTCAGGCGGGCCATGGCGCGGTGCAGCCAATCCAACTGCTCGCGCCCTTCGTCGATCACCGCTTGTCGGTTCAGTTCCCAATCGCCCCAGCCATCGACGGCCTTCGTATGTGTCGCGCGCCGCCGCCGCCGGTCATGCGCCGCATTGACGGCAACGCGGTAAAGCCAGGTCGTGATCCGCGCCTGACCCCGGTAACTGACCAGTTTGGCGGGCAAGGCGGCGCAGATGTCTTGCGTCAGGTCCTCGGCCTCGGCCCGGTTGCCGGTCAGGCGGAAACACAGGCCGAACAGACGATCGTAGTGCCGCTCGAGCAGGCCGGCAAAGGCCAGCCCGTCTCCACCTGCAGCCGCAAGGGCCAGTTCCTCGTCGCTGGTTGTCATCCGCATCACTGTTGTTGGACGCATCCGCGCGGTCAATCCTTGGCGTCAGGGAAGATTTTTTCTGGCAATGCCATCACGCTTCTCGCGCGTCACGAAGTTGCCACCAAATTGCGTGAATCTCGCCTCCTTTTGTACCTATGGTAAAGCCGCATCAACTTTGCAAAGGAGAAACCATGTCTGCTGTTCTTGACTGGGCCGGGGCGAATATGTTCCTGACCCTAGGAAGTGCTGCTTTCGTTTGCGGCGTTGCCCTGTTTTATCTGGTGATGCGTCGTACCCAGAAACATCGGGCAGCGACAGCCGCGACGGATCGCTAGACCGCACTTTGCGGGCCGCACTGGCATTTGCGATCGGTGCGGCCCGTGGTCTTTTTGCAGCGAAACCTGGCTGCCCAAGGCGTCACAAAGCTATCCAGGCCGCGCTGCGGTCACGTTCAGTATTCGTTGAACCCCTTGCCGTCGAAAATCTTGGGCGCGCAGCGGTCGACCCGCGCAGTGCGCGTCGCAGATTGTTTGGCGGCGTCAATGTGCATGACATAGGATCGCTGCCGCCCCGGGGT
The DNA here is from genome assembly GCA_037969545.1 of Paracoccaceae bacterium. Taxonomy (GTDB): domain Bacteria; phylum Pseudomonadota; class Alphaproteobacteria; order Rhodobacterales; family Rhodobacteraceae; genus JBBKXP01. The sequence continues at coordinate 1,975 of JBBKXP010000028.1, forward strand.
GAGGGCCAGGAACGCCTCGCGAAACGCGTCGTCCTCGTCCATCCGGACCTGCAATTCGTCGGGATAGGTCAATTCCTTGACCGCCTTGAAATCGACCCGCTTGCCGGAGTTGTGGATGGCGATGGCCTCGGTCACATAGTCTCTGACGATGGGGGCCATTTTGGCGACGTCGTCCAGTGACGTGAACACCATATGCCGGACCGATTGAGAGTTCGGGCCGGGGGCCTTGAGAAGCTCTTGTGGATCCTTCATCAGCGCCCCACGAAAGAACCCGATGGTCGCCCCGGTCTTGAAGGCGCTGAGGATCAAGAAATTCTTGCCGCCGACCTGATAGACCGGCTGACGCCAGCGCAGCACCTCGTCGACCGGGGATTCCAGCACGATCTCGCGCAGGGCCGCCAACTCGGGCCGCCATTTCTCGTCCTTGGCAAAGTAGGTCTCGAACCGGGGATTGCGGCCTGACATAACCGCCCTCAGACACTCGTACAGATGTATTTCATTTCGAGGTAGTCCTCGATCCCGTGACGCGATCCTTCGCGCCCGAGGCCCGATTGCTTGACACCGCCGAAAGGTGCCACTTCCGTCGAGATGATGCCGGTATTGACCCCGACGATCCCGTATTCGAGCGCCTCGGCAACGCGGGTCACGCGGGAAATGTCCTTGGCGTAGAAATAGGAGGCGAGGCCGAATATCGTGTCATTGGCCTGCGCGATCACGTCATCCTCGTCCTCGAACATGAACAGCGGCGCGAAGGGGCCGAATGTTTCGTCCTTGGCGACCAGCATGTCGGGGGTCGCATGGGTAACGATGGTCGGTTCAAAGAACTGACCGCCCAATTTGTGTTCGTGGCCTCCGGTCAACACCTTGCCGCCCTTGGCCAGCGCATCGGCCAGATGTTCACGTACCTTGTCCAGCGCCGACGGTTCGATCAGCGGCCCGAGGGTCACGCCCTCGTCAAGACCGTCGCCGACCTTCAGCTTCTCCACCGCGACTTTCAGCTTTTTGGCAAAGTCATCGTAAACGCCCTTTTGCACATAAATCCGGTTGGCGCAGACACAGGTTTGACCGTTGTTGCGGAATTTGCAGGCGATGGCACCGATGACCGCCGCGTCCAGATCGGCGTCATCGAACACGATGAACGGGGCATTGCCCCCCAGTTCCATCGAACATTTCATTACTTGATCGGCGGCCTGTTTCAGCAGGATGCGGCCCACCTCGGTCGAGCCGGTAAAGGTCAGTTTGCGCACCTTGGGGTTCTCGCAGAACTCCTTGCCCGCCTCGGAGGCTTTCGACGAGGTGACGATCGACAGCACACCCTTTGGCACGCCCGCCTCCTCGGCCAGTTTGGCCAATGCAAGGGCGGACAGCGGGGTCAGGGATGCCGGGCGCAGCACGAAGGCGCAACCGGCCGCCAAAGCGGGTGCCGCCTTGCGGGTGATCATCGCGGCAGGAAAATTCCACGGCGTGATCCCGGCGGCGACGCCGATCGGCTGCTTGATGACGGTGATCCGTTTGTCCGTCATGTGGCCGGGGATGGTTTCGCCATAAATGCGTTTCGCCTCTTCGCCGAACCATTCGATGAATGACGCGGCATAGGCGATCTCGCCCTTGGATTCGGCCAGCGGTTTGCCCTGTTCGGCGGTCATGATGATCGCCAGATCGTCCTGATTTGCCATCATCAGGTCGAACCATGTGCGCATGATGTTGGCA
>JBBKXP010000029.1:0-7124 GCA_037969545.1 Paracoccaceae bacterium
GTCGACAGCCAGACTGCCGGGGGTTCCATTGGGCACTTGTGCCCCATCCTCATCCACAACGGCAAGGCGATAGCCAGGCATCGGCAGCCCCGCGCTGCCCGGCCGCACGGCATGTCCAACGCCATGATGGTTCATCATGACCATGCCAACCTCGGTCTGTCCGTACTGATCATGCAGGGTCACCCCGACATTTTCCTGAAACCAGCGGATCACTTCGGCGTTCAGCGGCTCGCCCGCGCTGGAGGCGACCCGGAGTTGATCTCTCAGCGTGTCGGCCGCCTCATCGCCTGCGGCAATCATCATCCGATAGACCGTTGGTGCGGCCGCGAAATTCGTGATCCCCTGATCGCGAATGATCTGGCAGGTTGCCTCAACAGAAAACGGAGCCTCCTGAAACGTGGCCGTACTGCCCAGCAACAGCGGGCCGATCGCCGAATAATACAGGCCGTAAGCCCATCCCGGATCGGCGATATTCCAGAAGCGGTCGTCGGGGCGCAAATCAAGGCCATATGTCATGTAGATCTGAAAAGCGCGCAGCGCTTTGAGCGGCACGCCGACACCTTTTGGCGCGCCTGTTGTCCCGCTGGTGAAAAGCATGAGGAACATGTCGTCGCCGCGCAAAAGGACCGGCGCGAAATCACTGGATTGCCCATCCAGCGTCGCCTGGAAATCGAAGTCGCTTTCCCGGGGATCCGAAATCGACACAACCGGCGGGAAGCGGCCTTTCGCTACAGACGCGAGATAGATTGTCACTTTTCACCGAAGCGGACCTACGGTGCAGCGCAGAACTCTGCAATCAGGCAAATGTCATGTCTTCTTGAGCAGCCATGGTCATCGTGTGTGGGCTTTGCCTGCGGCGCGAAGCAAGTCCTCGCGTCGGATCGGCCACATCAAGCGAGTATCCCGGGGACGCGCACCATTCCCGTGAACTCTTGCCGCGTCAGCTTAGCCCAACATGAGTATGGCGGGGATCACTCAAAACGGGTCAAAGCGAACTCTCCACGCGGCCTCGGTTGCCAGGGCCTCGTCTGTGGTGATCTGATCTGGCTGCAATGAAAGTAACGCCGCGAAGTCCTGCCATACGTAGTCACTAAAGCCACCGGCCGGGTCGACTAAATTAAAGGTCCACGCATCTACCCGGCGCCCCTCGGCGTGGCATAAACCAATCAGATCGAGCCCTCCTTTATGGGCCGCCAAAACCAGCTTCCAGGCCAGATAGACGGTATCTGGATCGGTCGGGCCGCGCAGATCCGCCAACAAGTCGCGCTCGACGGCGGCCGGGCCGGATTCACGCAAAAGGTCTACCAGTTTGTCGGACGGGTCGATGCCCCGGCGCCATTCCGGCAACCTGTCCCGGGCCAAGACGATCAGATCGAGGCAATCGCCGCTGATGATGAAAGAGGCGGTCGGGGTATCGGCAAACTGACGGGCGAGATGGTCGATGCCCCGCTCTCCGATCTCTGTCAGGCAATCTTTCATGTCGAACTGAAGTACGGCATCGGGATGTCCGCTGCGCAGGATCGACGCCGTGGTTTCGCTTGTCAGGACGGGGCGACCGCCATCTGCCATCACGACGCCAGTTAGCTCGGCGTGGGCAAGGTCCAGAATCTTGCCGTGGCCGGTCGTTTCGCCGGCCAGATCCGCGTCGTGCAGAATGACAAACCCGCCGTCCTTGCGCACACGCAGGTCAAGTTCCATCGACGCCCCCACACGAAAGCCGTGCCGCAAAGTATCGACCGAGAACAGCGGATCTTTCATCCGTCGGCGCAATCGGTGCCATTTGAGGCGCGTGAAGTGTCCTCCATGCGTCAGGCCAAGTCCTTCGCCAGGCATGTCATTCGAGGACATAGTCTTGTTGTATCTCCGTAGGTTGCTTCCGATGCGGGCGAAGCTGGCTGTGCATCCGGTACGCTTACAGAACGTCGCACGATATGGCCGGACTTGAAAAGGTGAACTCTGACAAGCTGCCGTCGCGCGGCGCTGATCAACGTCGAAATCGAAAACTTTGGCTTGACTCAAAGATCATTTATTCCCAGTGTACACGTGTACAACGGTTGAAAAGCACAATCTGCTTGCGAGAAAACAATACGGTTCGCCGATTCATGTTCGCGCGGAGCGCTACCCAAAAAAGTTACGAGCGCGCGCTTTCATTCGCGCAGTTTGGCGGCTGCGCCGATCAGAACTGCCGTCCCACGTCCGTGCCAGACTGCAACTCAAACCTAACAGCCGAACCACAAGGGGAATTCAATGAAACTGACACAAGCACTGTTTCGTTCTACGGCAATTGCCGTGGTCATGATCGCCAGCGCCAGCACCCTTCACGCAAAGGATTTGACGATCAGCGTCTGGGCCGGGGGCACCGGGCCCAACGACACTTACCGCCTCGATGCAATCGAGATGGCTGCCGACATCTTTGAACGCGAGGCGGCGATCCGCGGTGAAGAGCTGAACATCACCATCGAAAAGACGCCGTATAGCGACTGGGACAGTTTCAAGCAGGCGCTGACCCTGTCCGCCGAAGCCGGAACCGCCCCAAATATTGTGGTCTCGGGTCACGAGGATATCGCCCCCTGGTCGCAGTCCGGTCTGATCGTGCCGATCGAGGACTACGTCGATCTCGATGCCTGGCCGCTGAACGACCTCTATCCGAACCTGGTCGAGATCTCGTCCTATGGCGGAGTGGTATACGGCATTCCGCAAGACTCCGAAGCGCGACCGTTCTTCTTCTGGAAGCCTCACATGAAGGCGATCGGTTATTCCGACGCCGATCTCGATGCGCTGCCGCAACAGGTTCAGGATGGCGCATATACGCTGGCCAATGTTCTGGAAGATGCGAAGAAAATGGAAACGGCCGGGGTGGTGCAATCCGGCTATGGCTTTTATCCGCGCGTGTCGAACGGCCCCGACTACTGGCAGTTCTACACCAGTTTTGGCGGTGAAATGGAAGAAGACGGCAAGCTAGTCTTTGACAAGGACGCGATGCGTGGCGTCTACCAGTTCTTCGTCGATGCGGTCGCCGCCGGGGTAACAAAAAAGAACCACGTCGGCACGCCCTGGGATCAATGGTATACCGAGGTAGCGTCCGGCAAGGCCGGTATCTGGCACGGCGGTACCTGGCATTATTCCCGGTACACCACGAAAGAAGGCCTGGACGATTTTTTCGGCAACGTCGCGTTTACTCTGATCCCGGCGGGCGACGGCGGCAAGGCCAACACGCTGACCCATCCGCTGGTCTATCTGCTGACCTCCGGACACGACGAAGACACCACGTTCATCGCTGCGCAGCTGGTCAAGATCGCATCCGAACCTCAGATCAACGTGCTTCACGCGATCAAGTCGGCCCACCTTGGCATTTCGGTGCAAGAGGCAACTCTTTCCCTCTACTCCGACGACCGCTGGGCCCGTGAAGCGACCGAACGCCTTCTGCCGCATGCCAACGCGATGCCGAACAACTCTGATTTCGGCACCTACTGGAACATCATGTGGAAGAATCTTGAAGCCGCCTGGACGGGTTCCAAGACAGTCGACGCCGCAGTTGCCGACGCCGAGGCCGAACTGAGCTCGACGCTCGGCGACGCGATCATCATCCGCTAGGAATTGCCACAAGTGCCGGCGTGGAGACGCGTCGGCACTTTTCTAGAGGGATAAAGATGAACAATTCCAGGACTCTCGGGTTTGTCCTGCTGGCACCGGCCGCTGTTATCGTAGTGCTGTTCTTTCTGATACCGGTTGTGATGACAGCGGTTTTCTCATTCACGACCATGAGCACCTCGACCGGGATATCCGGCGGCGCCTACCAGGTCGCGCCGCACTCGGTCAGACGGCTGCAGGCGGCACTGCCGGATGTTGTCAGTCAATTGACCGAGCCGAAATTCATCATCGACGAGGCCGGTATTCTTGAAGTGGAGGGAATGGGGCTGCGTCCGCGCATTGCCGCCGAACTGAGGGAACGGCATCTCGGACAGGTCTTCGCTACACGCCGCGATGTCGAACTGATACTCAAGGATCTGCCGGTCAGGCCCTCGACCCGTGAAATCAAACAGATATCGCAGGTGTTCAACCGGTCGTTGGTAAATTCAAGATTTGCCGACCAGGCCGCGCTGAATGCAGCCCTGGACCAGATGGGACTGGATCTGACTTCTGAAGAGCGTGCCGCCGTTGCGACCGCCACATATTCGGGCTGGACCTGGACCACCGCCAATTTCGACCGGCTGGTCAGTTCGCCCAGCACCTATCGCGTGCTGTTCAATACCGCCATTTACGTCGCCTTCGTGCTGGTCCTGTTCAACACGACCTACGCGATGCTGTTGGCGCTGGCGACACATTACCTGCCCGGGCGTCCTGCCGGCATCTTCCGGTCAATCTGGCTTTTGCCGCGGATTACGCCACCAGTTATCTATGTGCTGATGTGGAAGTGGCTGGCCTGGGACACCGGATTCATCTCGTTGTTCTTGGGCCAGTTCGGGGTTCAGTCGAAGAACTGGATGCTGGACACTTCGATGAATGCCTGGGTCTTCGTGATCTTGATAAACGGGTTTGTCGGGGCATCGATGGGGATGCTGGTGTTTTCCTCGGCCCTCAAGGCGATCCCGCAGACTCAGTTCTATGCAAGTGAGGTTGACGGTGCCAATCGGTGGCAGCAGATCCGCTATATCATTCTGCCGCAGATGCGGTGGCCGATCCTCTTCGTCACTTGTTACCAGACCCTTTCGCTTCTGGCCTCGTTCGATCTGATCCTGTTGTCGACAAATGGCGGCCCTGGCGGCTCCACCGAGGTCTGGTCACTGGCGGCCTATCACACCGCGCTGAACAATTATGCCGGCAACCTGGAATACGGACTTGGCGCTGCGATGGCGCTGGTGCTTGTCGTCATCGGCATCGTTCTGGCGTTGCTGTACCTTCGGGTGTTCAGCTATCGCTCGCTCGTCGCCAAACCTCAGATCGAGATTTAAGCATGGCAACGGAAACCGCGCCCTCCAGCAACTTCAAGTCATGGCCGATCATTGTCGCCCTGTCTCTGGTTTCTGCACCGCTTGTGCTGATGTTCACCTATCTGTTCATCGACACGATCACCGGACACGCGCCGGGTTCCCTGATCCCCAACCGCTTCACTCTCGAGCACTGGAGTTTTCTTTGGCAGGATCGCCCCGGCAAGGCCAATATCTGGCGGGTGACGTTCAACACGCTGGTCTTCGCGACATCGACGACCACCATCGTCCTGGTGGTGTCGAGCACTGCCGGATATGTTCTGTCGCGGCTGAACGTGCCCGGACGGGCGTATTTCCTGGCCGGCGTCATGGTGCTGCACGCATTTCCGTCGGTGACGTTGATCATCGCCATCTTTATCGTTCTGCAGATGGTCGGGCTCTACAATTCGCTGATCGGTGTGATCCTGGTAAAAGCGGCTCTGGATCTACCGCTGGGGATCTGGCTGATGAAAGGCTTCTACGACACCGTCCCTTGGGAAATCGAAATGGCGGGCGTCACTGACGGCGCCTCGCGCTTTACCGTGTGGTGGCGGCTGGTGATGCCTCAGGTTTCACCAGCATTAATGGCGGTTGGCCTGTTTTCTTTCCTGTCGGGTTGGAGCGAATACATCCTGCCCCAGGTTCTGACCCCCGGCAACGACGTGCAGGTGCTGTCGGTCTACCTTGCAGGACTGATCGCCGACGATAACAACTTCGATCTCGCGCTCTTCAAATCCGTGGGCATCTTTTACATCATTCCGGTGCTGATCCTGTTCCTGTTCTTCCAGAAGCACCTGATGAACATCTATGGTGGGGGCTCGAAAGGCTGATGCGAATACTCCTTGAAAACTTCGGGAAAAGCTTTGGATCCGTCAAGGTCATTGAAGATATGAACCTTGAGATCAAAGATGGCGAAATGCTCGCGTTGCTGGGGCCGTCGGGGTGCGGCAAATCGACGACGCTGTTCGCTATCTGCGGCATTCACAAGGTCACTTCCGGACGGATCCTGTTTGGTAACCGCGACGTGTCGAACCTGCCAAGCCAGCAGCGCAATGTCGGGGTTGTTTTCCAATCCTACGCACTTTATCCGCATATGACGGTGACCGAAAACATCGGCTTTCCTCTCAAGGTGAACCGCCTTTCGACCGCAGAGATTAAACGGCGGGTCGACGAGATGGCTGCGCTTGTGCATATCGAGAACCTTATGACGCGGCGACCGGCAGAGCTTTCCGGCGGTCAGCAGCAGCGGGTCGCCCTGGCGCGAGCGCTGGTCCGTAAACCGGATGTGTTGTTGCTTGATGAACCGCTTGCAAACCTCGACGCGGGGTTGCGGCTTGAAATGCGGTCCGAAATCCGCCGTATCCAGCTTGAAACCGGCATTACCGCGATCCTTGTCACCCATGACCAGGTCGAGGCAATGTCGATGTGTGATCGCATAGCGATCATGAAGGCTGGCACGATCAAACAAATCGCCACGCCGACCGAGATGTATCACAACCCTGCCAGTCAGTTTGTTGCCAGCTTTCTCGGCAACCCGCCCATCGCGTTTCTTCACGGCACTGCCGCAGGAGATACGATCAAGGTGGACAAGTGTGATGTTCCGGTGCCCTTTCCGAGGCAAGTCAAGGCCCCGCCCGCGGGTGCAAGGGTAGCGCTTGGCATCCGACCCGAGGATTTCGGCCCCAGCGGCGACATCGTTATTCCCGGAAAAGTGTCGTTCGTTGAAACCCAGGGACGCGAGAACCTCTATGACGTCTCACTCGAAGACGGCAACGTTCTGCGGTCGATCCAGCCGGTGCGCAATGACATCGCCGTCGGCGACGTGGTGAACTGGGGCGCCAACGGCGACAAAGTCATGGTCTTTGCCGAGGACGGGGCGCGGCTATGACAGACCATACGGCAGACGGCTTCCTTGCGCGCTTCGGGTGGCCCGAAAACAAGGGTACACACCCGTTCTGCATTGGGCATCGCGGGGCCAGTGGTCACCGCACCGAAAACACGATTCCCGCATTCGAACTGGCGGCGCAGCTTGGGGCAGAGATGTGGGAGCTGGATGCACAACTGACGCGCGACGGGGTCGTCGTGGTCTGCCATGACGACCACCTGCTGCGGATTTTCGGCGTGGACCGGCGGATCTCGGACCTGACTGCCACCGAG
>JBBKXP010000030.1:0-6119 GCA_037969545.1 Paracoccaceae bacterium
CCGTGGTTGGATACGCCGAATGGCCCAAGAACACGCCGAACTATTGGGCATTGCCTGCTTTTGGTGATGTCGTGGGCTGGACCTATCGTCGCGATTGGTTCGAGCGGCCAGAGCTACAGGCCGAATTCCAGGAGAAGTATCGGCGTCCACTTGGCGTTCCTGCGACGCTCGAGGAACTAAAGGACATCGCTGAATTCTTCCAGGGGCGCGATATTGACGGCAACACGGTCTACGGTGCCGCCATCTACACCGAGCGTGGGTCCGAAGGCATCACGATGGGTGTCACCAACGCGCTTTACAACTACGGCTTCGAATACGAAAACCCTGACCAACCCTATGATCTGGAAGGGTATGTGAACTCGCCCGGCGCTGTGGCCGGCCTTGAATACTACAAGGCGCTTTATGATAACGCTACACCGCCGGGGTCTTCGAACTGGTATATGGGCGAGAATATTGACGCCTATAAGTCTGGTCAGGTCGCCATGCAGATGAACTTCGCGTTCATTTGGCCCGGGGTGAACGCGGACCCGAATGTTGGTGGCGACCGGTCCGGTTACTTCCCGAACCCACCCGGCCCCGCTGGCCAGTTTGCCCAACTGGGAGGGCAAGGTATCTCGGTTGTGGCTTATTCTGAAAAGCAAGACGCCGCGCTGGAGTATATCCAATGGTTCGCACAGCCAGAAATTCAGGCCAAATGGTGGGAACTGGGTGGCTATTCGGCTTTGCGGGCCGTCGTCGAAGACCCGGGCTTTGCCACAAGTCAACCCTATGCGCAAACCTTCCTGGATTCGATGGCCATCGTGAAGGATTTCTGGGCGGAGCCTTCCTATGCCGAACTTTTACTGGCGATGCAGTCGCGTGTGCATAACTACGTGATTGCCGGCGAAGGCACGGCACAAGAGGCGCTGGATGGTCTGGTTGCCGACTGGACCGAAGTCTTTGAAGACGAGGGCAAGCTTTAGACACGCCTCCCTGTCAGACGCTGCGGCGTCCGGCTGATACTGCCCCCCGGTCACATTCTTCTCATGGGCCGGGGGGCATATCAAAACACCGTACATCTGTGGCTATTGTCGGGCTGACGCGCCTGTCGGTGCCGCGATGAAGGACAACCCGGATGACAAACACTCCCATCGAAAAAGTAGCGCAGGCCACTCCAGAGCCTATCGCGCGACGCGTTCGCGGCCTGTCGGATCGCACGATTGCGTGGATCTTCGTGGCTCCTTCCATCTTTCTTCTGTTGGCGGTGAATATCTTTCCACTGATCTGGACGATCCGGCTGAGTTTCACCAATTTTCGCGTCAATCGGCCGAATAATGACGTCGAATGGGTCGGGTTGCGCAACTATGAACGTATCCTGACCGACAGCGACATCTGGAATACGATGCAAGTGACAGCCCACTTTTTGTTGTGGACCATCGCGTTGCAGGTGGTGATTGGTTTCGCGTTGGCGTTTCTGATCAACAAGAAATTCAGAGGCAACGACCTGTGGACGACGATCATAGTGTTGCCAATGATGCTGTCTCCGGCGGTGGTGGGTAATTTCTGGACGTTCCTGTATCAACCGCAAATCGGTCTGTTCAACTACGTGATCGGTTTCCTAACAGGGGTCGACCCCTCCAGCTTTTCGATGATTGGGGATGTAAACCTCGCACCATGGGCAATTGTGATTGCCGATACCTGGATGTGGACGCCGTTTGTCATGCTGATCTGTCTGGCCGGTTTACGATCGATCCCAGACAGCCTTTATGAGGCAGCCGAATGTGATCGCGCCAGCAAGTGGCGGCAGTTCTGGACAATCACGATCCCGATGGTGTTGCCCTTCCTGATGCTGGCGGTCCTGTTCCGCGGCATCGAGAATTTTAAGATGTTTGATCTGGTGGTCCAGCTAACCGGCGGCGGGCCGGGGTCCATCACGGAACTGACATCGATCAACCTCAAACGCGAAGCATTCGAGAAATGGCGCACCGGCTATTCGTCGGCCTATGCGGTGATTCTTTTCGTCACGGTCTTCGGTCTTGCCTCGATCTACGTGAAGGCCCTGAACAAGGTAAAGGAAAGATGAGCTATTCAGTCACTGACACGTCAAACCGGACAAAGTGGTTCGCGAGCATTCTGGTGATCGGCTATGCGCTCATCACGATCATGCCCTTGCTCTGGATCATTGCGACGGGTTTCAAATCCCCGTCCGACGCAATCGCCTATCCGCCCAAAGTTCTGTTTGAACCGACGCTGGAAGGCTATGTGAACCTGTTCACAACCCGAACTCGTGTGAGCGAGGAAACGATGGCTGCGCTGGGTGAGCCCACGTCATGGTACGAACAGATCGTGCGCGACCAGAACATGGTAATTGCGGGACCGTCGCGGTACGGCGAACGGTTCATGAATTCGGTCATAATCGGCTTTGGCTCGACCGTCCTGTGTATGGTCCTCGGCACAGCCGCCGCCTACGCGTTCTCGCGGTTTCGGATACCGCTGAAGGACGATCTGCTGTTCTTCATCCTGTCCACGCGGATGATGCCACCGATCGCTGTCGCAATCCCGATTTTTCTGATGTTCCGCAACCTTGGCTTGAACGACACGCATCTGGGGATGATCCTACTTTACACGGCGGTGAACCTGTCGCTGTCGGTCTGGCTACTCAAGGGCTTCATCGATGAGATCCCGATTGAGTATGAAGAGGCAGCACTGATCGACGGCTACACAAGGTTTCAGGCGTTCTACAAAGTAGTCCTGCCGCAGGCCGCCACCGGCATCGCATCGACCGCGATCTTCTGCCTGATCTTTGCATGGAACGAATATGCATTTGCGGTCCTGCTGACGTCGGGCACGGCGCAGACCGCACCGCCATTCATCCCGACGATCATCGGTGTGGGCGGCAAGGACTGGCCCGCTGTGGCCGCAGGTGCCACGATCTTTCTGGTGCCGGTCATGGCCTTCACAATCCTACTGCGTAAACACCTACTGCGTGGGATCACATTCGGGGCGATACGCAAATGATTAATTTCATCTCCAGACTATTGGGGTTCCGCCGCGCCCCGTGGGAAATGCTTGCCTCCACCCTGATCGCAGTTGGCGTGGTGATGCTGATGCAGCCGTTTTTCCTCACCCTCTACACATACTCCTTCATCGTCACCCTTGTCGGCACGGTGATGTTTATCATCGTCAGCCACTTCCCGGAGTAGCCTATGGCACAAATTCGAATTGAAAACGTGCGCAAAGACTTTGGGTCGTTCAACGCCGTCAAATCCTCGACATTCACCATCGAGGACGGGGAGTTCTTTATGCTGCTGGGCCCGTCCGGCTGCGGCAAGACCACAACCCTCCGGGTGATGGCGGGCCTTGAACTGCCAACATCGGGCGAGATCTATATCGATGGCGAAGAGGTTGGCCAGAAACCGGCAAGCAAGCGCGATATCGCCTTTGTGTTCCAGATGTTCGCACTTTACCCGCATATGAACGTGGGCAAGAACATCAGCTATCCGCTGATCAGCCAGGGTATGCCCAAGACTGACGTCAAACGACGGGTGGCCGAGGTCGCCAAGATATTGGGGATCGAGGGGATCCTGGACCGCCCTGTTGGCGGCCTGTCAGGCGGCGACCGTCAGCGCGTGGCGTTGGGGCGGGCCATTGTGCGCAATCCCAAGGCCTTCTTTATGGACGAACCGCTGGGGGCGCTGGACGCGGAATTTCGCGAGCATATGTCAGAAGAATTGCGCGCTTTGCATGACCGCATGGGGGCCACGACCGTTTACGTGACCCATGACCAGCTTGAGGCGATGCAAATGGGCGACAAGATCGTGGTGATGAACCACGGCGTCGTCGAACAGTTCGGCGTTCCACAACAAATCTACGACTGGCCGGCGACCAAGTTTGTGGCGCAATTTATCGGGTCGCCTTCGATGAACTTCCTTGACTTCGACGGTACTGTTGGCAAGGGCGCTACCGAGGCTGCGTTGGGGGATGCACGCTTCCTCATCCCCCAACAAATGGACGGCGCGAGCGGAAACTTGACCCTTGGTGTGCGCCCCGAACACGTGCACCTGAACGATGCCGCCCCCTATCGTGGGGAGGTGCTGGCGACCGAGTATCTGGGAACCACGCAAATCGTGACCTTCAAAACTCCAAACGGGCAGGTCAAGGCTCGGATCCCGTCACATCGAACCATACGCGTGGGTGAGCGTACGGGGCTCGAACTGGATGCCCGCACGCTTTCGCTGTTTGACGCGGGCACAGGTAGGGCACTGTCATCGGTTGCCAACAAAGGGGTGCTGAACAATGGCTGAAGTCTTATTGACCGACGTGTCCAAGCAGTTCGGGGCAGATGTGGCGCTGGATAGTGTGACCATGACGGTGCCGGACGGATCTTTTGTCGTGCTGTTGGGCCCCACCGGTGCGGGGAAAACGACAACACTGCGGATGGTATCAGGGCTCGATACCCCCGATCAGGGGTCGGTGGCGATTGGTGGTCACCCGATGGCCGGATTGACGCCCGCCCAGCGAGATGTGGCGATGGTGTTTCAGCAATACTCACTTTATCCGCATTTGACGGTGCGCGAGAACCTTGAATTTCCGTTGAAATCCCCAATCCTGCGGACCCTCAGAGCTGAGATTGATCGCAAGGTCGGCGAAGTGGCCGAAACGCTGCAAATTTCGCACAAGTTGGACAGCAAGGCGACCACCCTGTCGGGCGGCGAGATGCAGCGTGTTTCAATCGGTCGGGCGCTGGTGCGCAATCCGAAGGTCTACCTAATGGATGAGCCCCTCAGCTCGCTGGATGCCAAGCTGCGGACAGACCTACGGATCGAGCTAAAAAGCATTCAGGCAAACTCCGGTGCGACACTGCTTTATGTCACCCATGACCAGATCGAGGCGATGACCATGGCGACCCATGTGGGCGTTCTGGACAGGGGCAAGCTAGTGCAGTTTGGCAGCCCGCGTCAGATTTACGAAGACCCGGTCAGCATCTACGCAGCCAGCCGGCTGGGACAGCCGCGCATCAACGTGCTGCCGGCTGACGTCTTTGGCGCGGCACCCTTGAACGCGGCCTTTATCGGGCTGCGTCCCGAGCAGATTGATCAGGGAGAAGGTCAGGAAAGCTTTGTGAAAAGGGTCGAACATCTGGGCGATCAGACGCGCCTGCATCTTTCGTTCAGATCCCACAATCTGATTACCGTCACAGACGCGCATACCACCCTGAGCCACGGCGATGTCGTCAAGATACAGCCGAAAAATCCATTCTACTTTGACGCCGCTGGCGCAAGGCTCGCGTGAGGAGGAGAAACACATGACGCATTTCATGAACCGCAAGGACGATATGGTGACCGACGCCATTGATGGGGTAATTGCCGCATCAGGTGGCGCGTTGGTGCGTCTGGATGGCTATCCTCATATCCGGGTTGTGGTCCGGTCTGACTGGACCAAATCACAGGTAGCATTGGTCAGCGGTGGCGGGTCGGGTCATGAACCAGCCCATGCTGGTTTTGTCGGCGCGGGTATGCTGACGGCTGCGGTATGCGGCGACATCTTTGCCTCTCCGTCGGTGGATGCGGTTTTGGCTGGTATCCTTGCCGTCACCGGACCGGCGGGCTGTCTGCTGATCGTCAAGAACTACACCGGCGACCGCCTGAACTTTGGGCTGGCCGCCGAACGTGCCCGTGCCTTTGGACATAGGGTCAGCATGGTGGTTGTGGATGACGACATCGCCTTGCCCGACCTGCCGCAGGCGCGCGGCGTTGCAGGTACGCTGTTTGTGCACAAGATCGCCGGAGCTTCGGCCGAGCAAGGCGCGGATCTGGACACGGTCACCAAGGCAGCCGAGCGTGTGATCTCTGGAATCCGCAGCATCGGCATGTCGCTGGACACCTGTACAGTCCCTGGTTCGCCCAAGGAAAACCGCATCCCTACAGGCATGGCCGAACTGGGCCTAGGTATTCATGGCGAAGCAGGTGTCGAGCAGATCCCGTATTCGGACGCCAGACAGGCCATCGCGTCGGTCGCCGACAAGCTGGCCGTGACCATGTCAGACGGTCCACATGTCGCCCTGCTGAACAATTTGGGCGGCACCTCGGTGTTAGAGCCTGATTGGAAATGAGTTGGGTGAATTCAGCAGGTTATGATTC
>JBBKXP010000031.1:0-3249 GCA_037969545.1 Paracoccaceae bacterium
GATAGAGCCGCGGGCTTTCGACGCGCAACGTGCCGAACACTGTTCGATACACCAGGGCATAATGTCCCTTACAGTCCAGATGCCGATGACAGTTTGAGCATTGACGGGTATTGTGGGCAACCGGGGAATTCGAGAGGATAGGCGGCTGATTGCGACCGGCTGTTTCAGGAGAAGGCCTCCGGTGGACGCTGGGAGCGACTCCAGCCGCAGCAGTTGCTGGAACAACTCCGGCCGGAGGATGGTAGTGATGGTGTGGAAGCTGGACCGGCTGCCGCGCTCGCTGAAGGATCTGTTGCTATTGCTGGAGAAGATCGATCAGGCCGGTGCTCACTTCCAGCGCCTGACCGAAGCCATCGATACCATCTCGGCTGCCGGTCCAATGATGATGCATCTGGTCGTCACGTTCGCCGAGTCTGAGCGCTCGCTGCTGAAAGAGCGGGCACGCGTTGGATTGGACGAGGTGCGCAAGGCAGGACGGGGCGAGGGTCGCCGTCCGAAGCTGACGAAGGGCAGCAGCAGGAAGTGATCTCCCTGGTGGCGTCTGGCCAGAAGAGCGCCGTCTATGCCACCCGTTTATTTCGGGTGCGCCCTGCCACCGTCTCACGAGCACTCGCCCAGCATCGAGCAGAGCAACTGGGCAAGGCCCCGGCACCGAAACCGAAGCCGCCGGTTAGGAAGAAGAAGTCCGTCGCCATAAAAACCAGCTCGCGCAAACTATCCACCAGGATGAAGGCGGAGACGGCTGCCGATACGCCCCTCGATGCCATAGGTCTTGCCAGACTGGTTAACTTCAAGGACTTTCCCGGCGCCTTGAGTGTGTTGGCCGAGGCGAAAACATGGTCGATCATGGCTCGAATGGAGTGGCAGGCAATCTCACCGCGTACCTTCATGTCGATCTGGGAGGCGGAGAACCACATTCAGGCCTTCAGGCAAGATCATGTCGAAGCGCCTTGGAGATGCGTTACAAGGTGACCGATTGGAATTGACGACCTACGTATCGCTGCCAATGGTATTGTTTGTTGTTATGACAAAAGCGTCTTATACAAGAACACAGGCAGGACCGCTCATCGTCGGTGTTGGCGCCTCTGCCGGTGGTCTCGAAGCATTTCAAGAACTGCTCGCGTCGATCGGCGATACGCCAAACCTAGCGATTGTATTCGTACAGCACCGTGATTCAGCCAGCGATTCGCTGCTTGCCAATCTGCTGCAGAAATCGACGTCGATGAGCATCGTTGAACTTGCGGGAAGAAAGAAGCTAAGGCCCGACACCCTCTACCTCTGCCCTCCGCATACCCTATTGGATCTGCGCAAGGGGATCGTGTCTACCTCAACACGAGGTGAAGGCGGAAAGGCCGGCGTCATTGACCATTTTTTCCATGCGCTTGCGGAGGATCAGGGCGAACGCGGTGTCGGCGTAATTTTGTCCGGTTCTGGCAGCGATGGAACACTTGGGCTAAAGGCTATAAGCGATTGTGGCGGAATGACGTTTGCGCAGTCTGAGGAATCGGCGAAGTTCGATTCGATGCCACGTTCGGCAGCGACCACCGGCGTCGCCGATCACGTCATGGCCCCAGCTGATATTGCAACGGAGCTTCTTGCCTATGCAAAATATCTTGATGGGCTAGCTTGCGAAACCTCTGAAAGCAGCTTGAAAAAACGAATCGAAGATTCCATTTCGCTCATTACCAATTCCCTGATAGACGCGACCCATCATGATTTCAAGCATTACAAAACCAACACGTTGGTGCGGCGAATAAAGCGCCGCATGCAGGTACTGAAGATTGGCAGTGTCACAGAATACGTCAACCATCTGAGTAGTACTGACGAGGAATGTCAGGCATTGTTTCGGGAACTGCTCATTGGCGTCACTGCGTTTTTCCGCGATCCGGAAGCCTTTGCGTCGCTTCAAGAACAGGTAGTGCCGAAGTTGTTTGCAGGACGCTCCGCCGATGAGACGATTCGCATCTGGGTGGCCGGCTGTGCTAACGGCGCAGAGGCTTACACGATGGCAATCCTGTGTCGTGAAGCGATGGACGAACTCACCAACCCCTGCAAGGTGCAGATCTTCGCCACCGACATCGACGAACGAGCGTTACGGTTGGCCCGCGAGGGGACCTATCCGTCCGGTATCGAGGATCACATTCGACCGGAACACCTCAAGCGGTACTTCCTCAGACGCGGAATAAAATATCAAGTCGGCAAGGAAATCCGGGATCTCGTGCTGTTCAGCCAACACAACTTGATCAGTGATCCGCCGTTTTCGCGCCAGGATCTGATCTGCTGCCGGAATCTGCTAATCTACCTCGGTCCGCATTTGCAGAAAAAGCTGATTCCGCTATTCCACTACGCGCTTCGTCCGGGTGGATATCTGTTCCTCGGGCCAAGCGAAAACATCACATCGCACGGCGAGTTATTTCGTTCGGTGGATACCAAGCAGCATATTTCGCAGCGCAAGGGCACTGTCGTAGGCAAGACACCGACGCTTACCATGCATCGCAGCAGCACTACTGCCTTGGTCTCCGGCACCCGGGAGCCGGACGCGGCAACCGATTTGACAGCGCTTCGACAACGCATTCTGCTCGACGAATTCGCACCCAAATCTTGTGTGATCAACGAATCAGGCCAGGTGCTCGACGCCGCCGCGAATCTGGAGAAGTACCTGTCGATTGTCGACGGGATATTCCAGAACAACATTTTGAACATAGTGAACAGCGGTTTGCGGGTCGGCCTGCGTGCCGCGATCGCGGCAGCTAAAAAAACCGCCCTTCGCGCCACGCACGATAACATGTCCATGCGCGTGGGCGAAATGGTCCAACGGGTGATGATCACGGTCCAGCCGATGCCCCAGGTCGGTGAACAGGAACCGCTGTACATGATCGTCTTCCACGATGCGGGCCTACCAGTCAATCGCGAGGACGCTCAGTCGCTGGTCTATGGCAAAAGCCACGATGCAGATGCTGTCATCGCACAGTTGGAGCTGGAGCTCGAAACAACACGACATGATCTCGACAAGTCAGTACAGGACATGGAGTCAACGAACGAGGAATTGAAGTCATCCTACGAAGAGCTGTTGTCGATGAACGAAGAGCTGCAATCGGCAAATGAAGAGCTCGAAACGTCAAAGGAGGAAATTCGCGCCACCAGCGACGCCGTTGCACGAGCGAATAGCGATCTGGAGAACCTGCTGCGTAGCACGCAAATTGCGACCGTCTTTCTCGACGACGAGCTTCGCATACGCAGCTTCACACC
>JBBKXP010000032.1:0-3155 GCA_037969545.1 Paracoccaceae bacterium
CGGATTTCGCCATCATAGGCCTGGGCCAACTCGTAAGCGATAGATAGACCCAGACCCGTTCCTGGCATTGTTTCATCAAGCCGTTGACCGCTTGAGAATACGCCTTGTCGATCTTTCAATGGGATACCGGGACCATCGTCTTCTATTGATATCTTGACGGTCTCATCAATCGCATCAGCGCGAAGCTCTATCTCTGCGTGCGACCATTTGAGGGCATTATCCAAGACGTTCCCGACGATTTCTTCCAAATCATTTTGATTGATGCAGGCGTGTAGGTTAGGCACGATTTCCGTGTTCATTGTTCTACCTTTGTTTCGCGCCATCGCTGCAAACGCACGCGACATACGACCGAGAGATAGATCAATATCGGTTGTGGAATTCTCAACTGAGCTACCTTGGACCGCGCGCATTCTTGCCAAGGATCGTGCTAGCTGCGCGTCGAGCCGGTCAAGTGCGTCCAGAGAGTCCGAGACAGCTTGTCCGCGCTGCTTTAGCGCTTCAAGTTCATTTCGCAGGATCGCCGAAGGCGTCTTGAGCGCATGCGCCAAATCTGCAACGTGGCGACGCGAACGGCCTACAATTTCGCGGTTTCGTGCCAGAAGACCATTGATATCCTTGACTAGTGGCTGCACTTCCGTGGGGTATTCTTCGGCGGGAAGATCCCCACTATTGGCCCAGCGCGAGACCACGTCTTTTCGCAAGCGGGCAAGAGGGCGCAACGTGAACAGCACCAGACCAAGTGCGCCGACGATCGCCAAAGTGCCCGTCAGGGCTGCCGCGAGCGTGAGGCGTTTCTTGAGCGCATTCTGATCTCTGACCAAGGGTGCTACCGATGAAGCGACCTGCACGTCCCAAATGGTCCCGTCCGCGAGTGAAACGGACTGCGATGTGCGTCGCAAAGTTTGATTCACGGGCCCTGGAATGGTTGAAAGCGTCAATATGCCTGTCCCGGATATCATGGGAAGTAAAGCGTCAGCCAAAGATCGCGACACCACAATATCGCCTTTGCCTTGTTCCTGTATTTGCCAATAGTTTCCGGAAAACGGGCTTTGGTAAATGGGGTCAGATAGTTGCAATGCAATCTGATCGGAACTTCCGAAACTGTTTGCAAGCGCTATAATCGCCCGATCGTGTCGTGCGATCAATAGATCGTCGAAACGCGATAGCGTTTGTTGTTCGACGAACCCGCCAAGGAAACTGAACCCGAGAACACTAATTACCGCGGCCCAGATCACACCGCCGATAACTGCGCGTTTGCGCAGAGATCTCATTCAGTCAGCTGGATCATGTAGCCGCGGCCACGTTCCGTCTGGATCAGTTCTGAGCCCAACTTTTTCCGCAGGCGGGTGATAAAGACTGCGATCGTGTTGGAATCGCGATCATCGTCGTACTCGTAGATGTGTGCCGCCAGTTCTGTCTGTGTGATGTGACGATTGGCATTATGGAACAGGTAGCCAAGCACGGCAATTTCCTGGGCGGAAAGAGTGACCGGGATGTGATTGACGGTCACGCGACCAGTCCGGCTGTCATAGCTCACGTTATCACGCTCAAAAACCGGGTTCTTTTGCGGCGATGAGCGGCGCATGAGGGCCCTCGCCCGCGCGACCAGTTCTAGCATGTGAAAGGGCTTGGTCAGGTAATCATCAGCACCAGAATCCAACCCGTCAACGCGATCCGTCCAACCATCCCGCGCGGTCAGGATGATGACCGGTGCGTTGATGTTTTGCGCGCGCCACGATTTGAGAACCGAAATGCCGTCGCGGATTGGAAGACCGAGGTCCAGGACGATGAGGTCGTAGGGTTCAGTTTCGCCCAGAAAGTGGGCTTGCTCTCCATCAAGTGCAACGTCAACTGCATGTCCTTCGCCGGATAAGGCAGATCGGACTTGACTTGAAATGACGGGTTCATCTTCGGCGACGAGGACTCTCATCACACGCGGTTAACAGGCGCGGATGGCAAAATTATGGCGTTCTGAAGGAAGACTTACTTGTCGCGCCCGTTGCCATTCCCGCCGCCGTTGCCATTCCCGCCGCTGTTGCCGTTGCCGCCGCTGTTGCCGCCGCCGTTGCTGTTCCCGTTTGACCGGTTTGAATTGCCCGCGGTCGCGCTGCGATTGTTCGAAGATCCATTCGTCGCTCGTGCGACGGCCGAGACGATCTGGCCCATGGGGGTGTTGTGCGGTACGCCTTCGCCATTCACACCATTTACAAGTATTTCAACGACTTGCCCGTCTGCACGCTGCAGCAGAAGTCGATATGTCATTTGCCCTTCCAGAAAGAAGCCACGAATATCCTTCACGACGCCCCCAAAATTCCGGGACACGTCTGTGACAACATCTTCCGCGCTCATGACCTGTTGCGACACGACCAGTTGTCTTAGCTGCGCCTGCGTCAACTCAACGGCTTGTGCATGTACGGCATGCGGAAGTGCCGCCAGCAAGGTCGCGCAGAGCATGGGTCTCAGTCTCATTCGATTGCCTTTTTTAATCTTTTTTGCAGCTCGTTGAATTAGTCAGCACTGCTGAATTTGTCGCAGGATCGGTCGATCTTGTGAACAACAGCTTCAATGCGGGGGAATCGGCTCGCAGCCTTTGTGGCTTCCGCCTGGCTTTGACCGTATGCAGAGCTTCCTTGATCAGCGTCCTGCGTTTGTAGAAACGATTCCAACACCATCATCGAAGTATGACGTGTCATGTCCATTCCCCTTCGCCTGTTTTCGCCGTTCTGGAAGACGCCATTAAACGTCACCGTGGGACTGTTGTAGCATGCCCTGCGTGAACGATGGTAATCACAGCGTTCATCTCCGGTTCATGTTCGCGGGGCCGTTGGTGGATCGCTGGCGATGCACGTCAGAGCGTTCCGCAAAACCCGGCCTGAGTCGTACATGCCACTGCTGGCTATTCCGTCAAAGCGCCTTGAACCGCCTCCTCGCCGTTATTAATGTGCTGTCTGGAACTTGTTATCGCCGAAGCAGATCACGGAGGGGACGAGCCAACGGCCGAAATGTCCACTGAGCGCATCTTGGCAGTTGATGCTGCGAACGGCCGCTTACCGCCCGTTCGGACCCGATGCTGCGCGGAACACGAATGTCGTGAAAGGGCTCGAAGCGGAATTGCGGCGGTGCGGCGGGCCGACCAACGCTGTTCGGGCTCGCCA
>JBBKXP010000033.1:0-9043 GCA_037969545.1 Paracoccaceae bacterium
ACGCTGCCGCTTGAGAAACAACGCTGGCAATATCGTCTCAAAGTGGATGAGGGCGTTGAGTTGTAGGCGCAACACCAAAGTGTGCCCGATAAACCCTAGAGAAATGCGATGAGGAATCGAAGCCACACGCACATGCGATTTCGGTTACCGAGATCTCCGTTTGCAGCAGAAGATTCCTCGCCTTTTCCAGCCGCAGTTCCGTACCATAACGCTTTGGGCTACGGCGCATGTATCGTTTGAACAACCGCTCGAGCTGACGGGTAGTGATGCCAATCTGCCTGGCGATTTCTTTTGGCGAAATCGGAGCATCGGTCGTCTGGCCCATCAAGCGGATCGCTTCAGCGACATGCGCATTGCGCATGCCGTTTCGAGCCTGAATCGAGACACGCTGAGCCGCCGTGCCGCTTCGCACTGCATTGTAGACCATCTGATCCGCCACTGCGACCGACAGATCATATCCATGGGTCTCGCCAATCAGGTGCAGCATCAAATCCGCCGTTGCGGTTCCACCTGAGGCCGTCGGGTAGCGTGCATCTGCAACAAATACGCTTCTAGACAGCTGAACTCTGGGGAATTCCTCCTCAAAGCGGTCATGAAATTCCCAATGAATGGAAGCCCGCTGTCCGTCAAGAAGTCCGGCCCTAGCAAGAATAAGCGGTGCCGAGCACAAAGCGCCGATCCTCGTGCCTCTGGCGCGTTCGCGTCGAACATAGCTGAGAAGTTCCCGCGTGATATGATTGTCCACATTGATACCCGACACCAAAAGGAACAGGTCGTTTTTGGGAACGGGGTCCATGCCCGCTTCGACTAGTGTGGTCGTTCCGTTGGAGCAGGTGGCCTGTTCGCCGTCCTTCGATGCCAGTCGCCAGCGGTACAGGCCTGTCCCGCTGAGCAGGTTCGCGATTCGAAGCGGTTCGAGCACGCATGAAAGCACGAGATGCGTAAACTCTTCAACAAGGAAGAGGGTTACGCCCTGTGCTTGGTCCAGTCGCTTTGCAATCATCCAGTCTCGGCCCTTCCCAGTGTCGAACAACAACTTCTCTACATTAAATACATATTGTACTCAACGTGTATTCACTGTATCGACGCACAAAACGTACCGGAGACAAAGAATTGCAACACGATAGCAAGACTCAGAAATCCGCGGTTTATGAGCAAGTGAGGCACGCAATCCTTGTCATGGAGTTAGCTCCTGGGTCTGCCCTTGACGAAGCGGAGTTGTGTGCCCGGCACGGGCTGTCGCGCACCCCGTTGCGGGAGGTCATCCAGCAACTCGCCGGCGACGGATATGTCACGCTTCGACCGAACCGAGGCGCGCAGGTCTCTGAGATGTCTCACAAGAGCCTGAGGGAGTTCTTTCTGGCAGCCCCGATGATCTATGGGGCGATCCTCAAACTGGCGGCGGAAAACGCGCGGCCCGGTGACATCGCACGGCTCAAGGACGCACAGGTTGAATTTCGTCGCGCGCTGTCGGGGGAAGATGTGGCGGGCCGCGCGATCGCCAATAACCTGTTCCATCACATCACGGGCGAGATGGCCGACAACAAATATCTGATGCCCAGCTTCAGTCGACTTCTGATCGACCATGCCCGGATCGGCATGACCTTCAATCGTCCGCGTTCGCCCGACGCGGCCGCAAAACTGTCCGAGGCTGCCGACCAGCACGATGCCATCATTGCAGTCATCGAGGCCGGCGAAGCGCCAGCCGCCGCTGATCTTGCCATCCAGCATTGGAACCTTTCGCGTGGACAGATCGAGAACTTTGTGATGCCGCGACCACTTGAGGCGCCCTTGGGCAACCCCACTCACTCTTCCGGGACCTGATCTGCCAATGACACCGATTATGAAATTCGACGGCATCTATACACCGGTGATTACGCCTTATGACGACGCGAGCGCACCCAAACTCAACGTACTAGCCGATCTCGTCGAGCATCTGGTGGCCTCTGGCGTCCACGGATTGATCTCGGGCGGCTCGACTGGCGAGAACTATACGCAAACGGTTAAGGAACGTCTGGAACTGGCGCGCTTTGTCAAGAAACAGCTGAACGGGAGGCTGCCGCTAGTCGTGGGCACTGGTGCGATGCTTACGGCCGACAGCATCGCACTTGCTGAAGGCGCGCGAAACATGGGCGCCGACGCAATCTTGGTGGCCTCGCCGCCCTATGCGGTGCCGACCGAGCGCGAGAATGCGCTGAACGTGCTGGCGATCGACCGCGCCGCCGACTTGCCGATCATGCTTTATAACTATCCTGGCCGGACCGGCACTCATATGGGCGACGAGTTCCTCGATCGTGTGGGCCGGTCGCGCAACATCTGCGCGATCAAGGAAAGTTCTGGCGAAATCAACCGCGTCCACATCATTGCGCGCGATTATCCGCATATCCAGATGCTCTGCGGCATGGACGATCAGGCGCTTGAATTCTTCGCCTGGGGCGCGCCGGGTTGGGTATGCGCGGGATCGAACTTTCTGCCAGAGGAACATGTGGCGCTTTATCAGGCCTGCGCGGTCGAGGGTGATTTTACCAAGGGCCGCAGGATCATGAGTGCTATGATGCCGCTGATGCGGGTGCTGGAACAGGGTGGGAAGTTCATTCAATGCGTCAAATACGGGGTTGAGATCGCCGGGCTGGACGCGGGCCCACCGAGATTGCCGCTCAAGGCGTTGAACAAGGACGACAAGCGACAGATGGACCAAGTCGTGCGTGTATTAAAACGCACAATTGCCGATGTGAAAGCGGGGAACTGAGACATGAGCGAAATACTTACCCACGAGGAATACAAGGCGATCGCAGCGGGCCTGACCTTTCCGGGCAACGCGTTCATCGACGGCAGCTACCGCCCAGCGGCCTCGGGCAAGACCTTCGATACGCTAAATCCAGCCACGGGCAAGGTTCTGGCCAAGGTGGCGGCCTGTGCGGCTGAAGATGTCGATTTCGCTGTCGCAAGGGCCCGCGATACCTTCGAAGCTGGCAGTTGGTCGCGCATGCATCCCTCCGTGCGCAAGGATGTGCTGATCCGCCTGACCAAGCTTCTGACCCGGAACGCCCGCGAACTGGCAGTGATGGAAAGTCTGGATTCCGGCAAGACGATCTATGATTGCGAAACCGTCGACTTGCCGGAAACCATCAACTGCCTGAAATGGCACGCCGAAGCGATCGACAAGATTTACGATCAGGTCTCACCGGCATCGGATAACCATATTGCGATGGTCGTGCGCGAACCCGTTGGCGTCGTCGGTCTAGTTCTGCCGTGGAACTTTCCGCTTCTGATGCTGGCCTGGAAGATTGGCCCCGCGCTGGCGGCGGGGTGCTCGGTGATCGTAAAACCTGCCGAAGAAACCTCGCTGACAGCGCTTCGCGTCGCGGAACTGGCGGCCGAGGCGGGTATCCCTCGCGGCGTTCTGAACGTCGTCACCGGCACCGGCCCGGAAGTTGGCGAGCCGTTGGGAATGCATATGGATGTCGATATGGTGTCTTTTACCGGATCCTCCGAAATTGGCCGACGCTTTCTACGCTATGCCGCCGATTCAAACCTGAAAGAAGTCGTCCTTGAAATGGGCGGCAAAAACCCCTGCATCGTCATGGACGACGCAGAGAACCTCGATCGTGTGGCCGCACACGTGGTCAATGGCGCGTTCTGGAATATGGGCGAAAACTGCTCGGCCTCCTCGCGTCTAATCGTTCACGAAAACATCAAGGATGCTCTTCTGGACCGAGTTATTGCTCATGCCAAGGAATGGAACACGGGCGATCCCCTCGACCCAGAGAATCGCATCGGACCTCTTGTCTCGAAGGCGCATTTCGACAAGGTCAGAAGCTATCTGGACGAAAGCTCAAAAATCCACCTCGGTGGC
This sequence comes from Paracoccaceae bacterium, assembly GCA_037969545.1. Classification (GTDB taxonomy): domain Bacteria; phylum Pseudomonadota; class Alphaproteobacteria; order Rhodobacterales; family Rhodobacteraceae; genus JBBKXP01. The sequence continues at coordinate 3,857 of JBBKXP010000033.1, forward strand.
AAGACCGAAGGCAGCGCCTGGGTGCAGCCTACCATCATGGATGTGGCCAAATCATCCCGCGCCGCCCGCGAAGAGATATTCGGGCCGGTCCTATCCGTGCTGACCGTGCGGGGCTTCGACGAGGCCATTGCGTTGGCAAATGACACGCAGTACGGTCTCGCCGCCGCGATCTTCACCTCGAACATCAAGAGGGCCCTGCGCGGTGCCCGATCGATCCGGGCCGGCACGGTGACCGTCAACGCGTTCGGCGAAGGAGACATCACTACGCCATTTGGCGGCTATAAGCAGTCGGGCTTTGGCGGGCGGGACAATTCGCTGCACGCGCACGACCAGTATACCCAGCTCAAAACCATCTGGCTGGATCTCGCCGATGACGGAGACGAGGCGGTAGGTTGAACCAATTCACCGCGGCACGCCTGCCAAAACAGCCCGGTCCGGCGGGTTGGAACCGGCTCTTGCTGGATCCCGCCCCCGCCTTGGTTCAGGAAGGGAATGCCACCGCCGATGTCGCAATTATCGGCGCCGGATTTGCCGGTCTGTCTGCAGCGCGTCGTCTGCTCGAGATCGACGCTAATATCCGCGTTGCGGTTCTTGAAGCGGGTCGTGTCGGCGACGGGCCGGCCGGGCGCAACTCTGGCTTCATGATCGATCTGCCGCATGACCTCGCTTCAGACACGTATGCAGGTGCCGACGACGCCTCTGACAGCGAGCAGGCCCGGCTCAACCGCGCCGCGATCCGATTTGCGGCTCAAGCCGCAGAAGAATACGGGATGACGCAGGAGACCTTCGACCCTTGCGGCAAGATCAACGCTGCGGCAACACCGGCGGGCAATCAGCATAATCGCGATTATGCCGCTCACTTGTCGCGGCTTCAGGAACCCTTCCGCCTGCTCGATGCGGCCGAGATGGCGGAGCTGACGGGGATCGGTTACTACACATCGGGCCTTTTCACGCCCGGCAGCGTCATGTTGCAACCGGCGGCCTATATCCGGGGATTGGCCGATGGCCTGCGGGAAAAGGTTTCGTTATTCGAGGCAAGCCCGGTCACTGAAATTGCACGAGACGGCAGCCGCTGGCAGCTCAGCACGCCCAAGGGTCGCGTGACGGCGCCACGCATAATTCTCGCCAACAACGGTCACGCGGAGTCGTTTGGATTTTTCGCACGCCGCCTGATCCATGTCTTTACCTATGCGTCGATGACTGTAACGCTGCCCTAAGGCGTGTTGGGCGGGGCAGCGAAATGGGGGGTGACACCCGCCGATCCGATGGGAACGACTATTCGCCGGATAAAGGGGCCGGGCGGCGGCAGAATCGTCATTCGCTCTCGGTTCACCTACAACCCTTCGATGGAGGTCGGCGACGCCGGGGTCGCCCGAGCCGGGCGGCTTCACGTCAGAAAGTTTTCAGAGCGTTTTCCAATGCTTGCCGGAATCGGCATGGACTACAGATGGGCGGGCCACCTCTGTCTTAGCTGGAACGGAGTTCCCGCCCATGGCGAAATCGAGAAAGGCCTGTTCTCAGCTGTCTGTCAGAACGGGCTAGGCACAACGAAGGGAACCTTGGCCGGCATGTCGGCCGCCGAACTGGCGACCGGAAATGACAGCGATATCACTCGCGCGCTGGCTGCGATGGATCCACCAAAGCGCCTTCCGCACGAACCGCTCGCCTGGCTCGGCGCCAAAGCATCGCTTCGGTGGAAAGAGTGGCGCGCAGGTCGGGAGTAGGTTTGCCCGAAGGCGGACCACTCAATTTTCAGGCGGCGGACCAACGCTCAATCAAGCGCTCGCTGTCAATGGCCCAGGTCGACTCGAAGACCTCGCCGATATCGACAGCGTTGGTCGACGCGAGGGTCGAGTAGGCAAACATCGAGATCACTGCACCACCGTCGTCGTTCACGATCACTGCATTTCGCGCCGATTCGCCTCGTCCAGCTCGGCCCGGACCGTTATCAGAAGCTCGCTAAATCGCGAGTTGCTCCAAAAGGTATCGATTCACGCGGTGCCGTCTGAATATGCGAGTGTGAACATCGAATCTTCGGTAACGCGTCCCGACCAGTAGACGGCAAAGAATGAGTTCAGCATCCAGACATCGGACCAGTAACCGTCGTTTGGAACGCGGTTCACTTCGACAGTGATGCCAACCGACGCAGCCAAATTCTGATACAGCACGGCCGCAACCACAGCGCCGCCAAAGGCGGCCTCAGCGCTGGACAACTGCACTGTAAGTCCGTCAAGTCCGGCTCCTATCAGATAGAACTCTGCCTTGTCGGGATCGTAAGCCGTTTGCGCCAGATCCGCGTTGAAGAACCGCTGACCTGCGCCGATCAGACGATCGTTTCCGAGCTTGCTAAATCCGAACAGGATCTTTTCGACCAGTTCCCCGCCGTTGATCGTATGCCTGAGCGCGCGCCTGACGTTTTCGTCGCTATAGGGGGCCTTGTTGCAGGAGATCGCGAATGAGTTGGGTGCCCGGGACAGAATGAATTGAATGTTCGGATCTCCAGCAAGGCGTCTTACCGCCTTCAGGTCAAGACGGTCGGTCGCATCCATATCGCCCGAAACCAGGGTGTTCGTGCGAGCGCTCAGGTCGACGACTGCCAGCATTTCGTCATCCGTGAACCAGCCGCGGTTCTGGTGCAAGTCGTTCTCGTTTCGGGTAAAAATCGCAGAGACACTCGGCTGGAAGTCCACAGGCTTGTAGGGGCCACAGCCATTACCCGATTTCCAGTTGATACCGTCTTCGGTCACAAGCAGAATCGGCAGTTGGTAATCTAGGAAAACCTCCTGGAAATCTGCGTTGCCCGAATCAAGTTGAAACGCCACCGCTTCGCCATCGGAGATCGCTTCCACAAGCGGCTTGGCTGCAGAGGTAAAATCTTCTTTCCGATGGTAGTTGATCGAGGCTACGACGTCCTCGACCGTGACAGGGCAAAAGGGAACAGTTTGCGGCAACCGCCGTTCTGACGGGCAAACGTCCAACCCCCCGTTTCCCGGGGTTCGGCGTCTCAGAACTCCTGGTTCAGAGCATCATTTTCCGGGATTTCCCGTTCCCGCCGGGCGATGTAGTCTAGCAGCGCCTCGTTGAGTCCGGGATCCAGTTTCGGCTCGTCATACTCCGACAGCATCTTCCGCGCTTTGTTCAACGCACGCTCAGTGATCTCGATTGATCCCTCGGCTTGCCATTGTTCGATCGAGTTGTTGTCGAAGCAGTCGGGCATGAAGAATGCCCGTTGGAAATTCTCAAGTGTATGCGGATGGCCGAGGTAATGTCCTCCGGGCCCAACGTCGCGAACCGCCTGAAGCGCTTCATCGAAATCGTCCCAACGGATGCCTTCCGCCATGCGGTAACCCATCGCGGATTGCTCCGCATCGACGATGAATTTCGCCACTGAGCAATGCATACCCGCTTCGTTCCAGCCGGCCGAATGCCAGATGTAATTCGCACCTGCGTGCAATACGGCGGACATCGTAGCGGCGCTTTCGTAGCCCGCCTGCGCATCGAATGTCTTCGCCCCGCCGAGATTGCCCGACGAGCGCCACGGGACCTCGTAGAAGCGAGCCATCTGACCAATCATGAAATTCATCAGGCTGATTTCCGGAGTCCCTGCCATCGGGGCGCCGGATTTCATGGAGACAGTCGACAGGTAGTGGCCATAGATTGCCGGACATCCCTTCCGTATCACCTGGGTATAGGCAAGGGCACTGAGCGCCTCAGCATTGAGTTGCGCGACAGTTGGTGCAACAGACGCCGGCGTATTGGCACCCCCAAGAACGAAGGGCGAGCACAAAACCGGTTGATTGCGCCGGCAAAATGCTCGCATCGCCCCCAGCATGGTCTCGTCCCAAACAAGCGGTGAATTTCCGTTGCAGTTTCCGGTCGTGACCGGGTGGTCTTCCATGAAGTCCGCGCCAAAAAGGATCTCGCACATCTCCATGACATCCTCGGCGTTCTTGGGGCTAGTGGTCATCCCCATGAAGGTCTTGTCGGAATGCTTCATCGACGAATATGTGATGCGAAGATGTCGCTGACTGATCGGATGGTCGTAAGGCTCGACAATATGATGTGCGGTTGAATGCAGTGCCGGGCTCATGTGGCTGAGTTTGTGGAACATCGCCAGATCCGCAAGCATTGGGTTTCGCCGGACGTCGTCGAGATCCCTCATGTAAGGCGCGCCAGTCATCGGAACAAAAATAGAGTTACGCCCACCAAGCCGCACATTCTTCTCGGGGTTTCGTGCATGATATGTGAAGTCAGACGGGATGGTTGCGATCAGATCCCGGATGAGTCCCCTGTCCAGATGGACCCGCTCTCCGCGCACGTCCGCGCCGGCACCCTTCCAATCCTCCAATGCAATTGGATCGCGGAACACGACGCCGATTTCTTCCAGAATATCCATTGAGGCTTCGTCAATCCGGTGCACCTGTTCCGGTTCCATCGGTTCGCAAAGCGGAAGGTTTCTCGTGAGCCCGGGCAACATCCCATGGTCCGGGCGGCTGCGCATCGCCCGCCGACCCTGACGACCTCCTGCTCTGTTTGCTGTCTTGGCAGACTCGATGGTCATTGACGCTCTCCGGAACTGTCTATTTACTAGGACTATGCAAGTGCTTTTGAGTTTGGTGCCTACCAAAATGCGAAGCGCCCCGGCATTTTCCGACCGTTTTCGAGGCTGCGCTCGCAGATTCGGCGATGCCTGGACGTCCCGGAAGGTTCGCGAAAAGTCAGAAACTAGCCCCAACAAGCACCCGCGCAGGCGGTTGCTGCAGGAGGTGTTCCCATAAGTTCGCATTCCGGCGAATCCCGTCGCATTTGGGGTTCCGCAAACTTAAATGTAACATGATGCTAGGAGCAAGAGCCGCGGGAACAGCGGCCGATCCAACGACATGACCCAGGGAGAAATCATGACCAACCAGAAAAACCAACTAATCCTCGAACAGCTTGCAGAAGCTGCACGTCACGGGAAGATCTCGCGGCGGGCCTTCATGAGCTATGCAATGGCAGCCGGGTTAACGACGACGACCGCAACCGGTCTATGGACCACGAAAGCGGCCGCGCAACCGGCAAAAGGCGGAAACTTCAGATGGGGACTGCACGATGGCAACACCGCGGATTCTCACGACCCCGGGACTTACGTCACGCGCCAGATGATCTTCATGGCGCACACGCATCGTAGTTTCCTGACGATGATCA
>JBBKXP010000034.1:0-2795 GCA_037969545.1 Paracoccaceae bacterium
TTGTAGTCCATCATTCATCCATTCCTGTCGGGAGTCACACAAAGTGGCGATAGGCCTCGGGCATCAGCCGGCCTTTCCTTTGCCGACATGGGCATAGGCGACGATCTCGATGCGGGCGCCCGGTACCATCAGTTGGGCCACGACAGTGGCGCGATTGGGGTAGGGCTTGGCAAAGGCGCTGGTGTAAATTTCGTTCATGCCGGGAAAATCGGCCGGGTCGGGCAGGTAGATGAGCACCTGGGTGACATCGGCCATGGTGCCGCCGGCGGCCTCCACCGTGCGCTTGAGATTGTCCAAGGTCACCCGGGTCTGGGTTTTGATGTCGCCGGTCTCCAGGCGCCCGTCGGGATACAGCGGGATGTGGGCGGTGTAGATGACGCCATCGGCGATGGTGGCCCATTCAAGCGGTGCGTTGGGGGCCTTGAGGCCGGTATCGAGGGCACGTTTCATGTTTGCTCCATTCTGGCTTTGGAGGTAGATCAAGCTTTGTTCAGGGTTGTCAAAGTTCCCACCGCGGATCACGGATGCTACACAAACCAAAGCAAGCTCTTGGCCACGAAAAAATCAGGCGCCAGACCTTGCCCGAAAAAGTTGTGCATGAGCTGGGCCAGCGCATCGTGCGGGGAGACTTCGCCGAAAAGGGAAGCCTACCCACCGAGCCCGAGCTGTCGGCTGAACTCGGGATCAGCCGCAATGTGCTGCGCGAAGCCGTCAAGGTCCTCGCCAGCAAGGGCCTGCTCGATGTCCGCCCCAAGACCGGCATGCGCATCCGCACCGAAGACCACTGGAACGTCCTCGATCCCGACATCGTCGGCTGGTTCGCGATCGACGGGTCGCAATTGCGCAATGCCCGCGATTTCGTGGAGTTCCGCCACATCATTGAACCCAAGGCCTCATATCTGGCGGCCATCCGGGCAAACGACGCCGACATCGAGGCGATCCGCGCGGCGCTGGTGGCGCTCGAGGCCTGCATAGGCCGTCCCGCGGATGTTCCGGCCGCCGACATCGTCTTCCATCGCAGCATCTACGATGCCTCCCACAACGTCGTCCTGCGCCATCTCGGCTCGCTGATCGCCCCGATGATGCAGATCCAGGTGATGATGACGACTGAACATCCCGGTTCCTTCGAGAAGGGTCTGCCGCTCCACCGCAAGGTCACCAAGGCGATCGCCAAGCGCAACGCCAATCAAGCCGAGACATATTCGCGCCTACTGGTCAACATGCCCTACCAGGATCTCCAGGAGCGGCTGCATCCCGAAGATCGCGGCCTGCTGGGCTGATCGCCACGGCGCACGTCCATTCTCCTTCGTGGTCATTCCGACTGGCGCCGGACGCATGCACTCTTGCACGATCAAATCATAGGATGATAGGTTATTGCGCTTGTCAGGCTAACCGGTCCCTTCGAAACGGGGCCACGGCGCCGAAATCGCGGCCAGTGTCCATGATGGTCCAGATGCCGCCAGGCAGCAAACACCCGGCAAGGGTGAAATGATGTCCATTGGCTTGCGAGCCTACAGGGAGGACGTGTCGCTATGAACAAGTTGAGGAAGCCAAACCGCTTGGTTTCGCCCGCCGTCAGTTGGCTTGCGGGCGCCACCGCCGTTGCGGCCCTGATGTTGTTTGCACTGCCGCAGGCGGGAGCTGCGGAGATCAAGACGGTTGAAGCCGGCAAGTTGACCATCGGCATGAACGGCGACATGCCCATGACGCAGCTGAAAGACGGCCAGCTCGGCGGTACCGACGGCGAACTGATGGCCCTCGTAGCCAAGAAGCTGGGCCTGGAACCGAACGTCAAGCAGATGGACTGGGCGGCCGAAATCGAATCGACCAAGCAGGGCAAGCTCGACGTCATGCACGGCGCCATGGGCTGGCTCGAATCGCGCACCGAGATCATGATCCTCAGCGAGCCGATCTACTATTTCGGCACGCTGCTGGCGCAAAAGGAAGACACCAACTACACCACCTTCGCCGATATGAAGGGGCGCAGTGTCGGCACCGTCAACGGCTTCACGCTGGTGCCGGAACTGAAGGGCGTCGAAGGGGTCGGCGAGGTCAAGCTTTATGACACCTCCGACGGCGTCATGCAGGATCTGGTGGCCGGGCGGCTCGACATGGCGATCCTCGATCCGCCACTCGTCCAGTACGCCATCTTCAAGCATCCCGAATGGAAGCTGAAACAGCTTGCCGTCACGCCCGAGCCCGACAAGTATCCCGTCATGTCGACGAAATACAACGTCATCTTCGGCATCAACAAGGACGAGCCGGAACTGGCGGAAGCCATCAACGGCGTGATCAAGGAGTTCTGGTCGGACTGCACGAAGGTCAAGACCATGGCCAACTACGGCCTGGGCGACAAGGCGTGGTTCCTTCCCCCGGAAAAGAACCCGCGTACCGGTGTCGACCGGCCTGCCGACTATGAGGCCCCGACGGCGGATCACTGCTTCTGACAGGTCATGCTGAACCCGACCGCGCCGGCGACAACCAACTTTGCCGGCGCGGTTGGCGTCTCGATATCATCGTGAAGGCCTTGCGGCAGATCGATCGACCGCCTCGATGCGAAGTGCCACGACAAGACCATGCCAGGCAAGAAGAACTCCGAACCCAAGTCACCAGACGCGCCACTCCTGCGCATTCGCGATCTGCACAAGAGCTTCGGCGACCTGGAGGTTCTCTCCGGCATCGACGTCGATGTCAGACGCGGTGAAAAGCTCTGCATCATCGGTCCCAGCGGCTCGGGCAAGACGACGCTGCTGCGCTGCGTCAACTATCTCGAAAAGCCCACCTCCGGCCATATC
>JBBKXP010000035.1:0-3050 GCA_037969545.1 Paracoccaceae bacterium
TTCGAGGCCCATAGTTTGGGCCTGGCGACCATCTTATGGTGCTACACCCGCAACGACTCGTTCAAAACAGATAAACGGGACTACCACACAGCGGCCGATTTGACTGGGCAGGCCAATCACCTAGGCGTAACCATACAGGCAGATATTATTAAACAGAAACTGCCCACTACCAATTTTGGGTTTAAAGACCTTCAATTCGGCAAGTATGACGATGCCATGTACGAAGCGCTTACAACGGAACATCCCATTGACCTTTGCCGGTTACAGCTAGCGAATTGCTATATGGGCAAGATTGGACTGATCAATTCAGGAGGTGGTTCCAAGGGGGAATCCGACCTTACCGAGGCCATTACGACTGCGATCATCAACAAACGGGCAGGAGGCTCCGGGCTGATTCTGGGAAGAAAGGCGTTTCAGCGGCCGTTCAAGAAGGGAGTGGAACTGTTACATGCCGTACAGGGCGTTTATCTAGAAAAGAAAATAACGATAGCATAAATCGTACAAAGTGGAGCAGATTATTGGAGGCCATACTTAAATAACCGCATAGTGCTTTCGAAAAATCATGTGATTTTATTGATGGTCTATTCCCTAAAAAAGCTACAAAAAGAAATAGAAAGCATGAACAAACAAAAGTATGACACGCATCAACTCTACGGATTGATGCATACCGACGTGGAGGGAATTAACGCCCTTATAGAACTTGCCCTTAACATACGCTGGTCCTGGAACCATGCTTCCGATGAATTATGGGAACAACTGGACCCAGAACTTTGGAAATTTACGCAGAACCCATGGGTCATATTGCAGACCATTTCACGGGATCGACTGGAGCAGCATTTGGCGGACCCGGCTTTTCAGGAGAAACTCAACGGCCTTTTAGCGTTGAACGAGCAAGCACTTTCCGCTCCCTCTTGGTTTCAACAAAAGCATCCGAAGAACCAGATTAGCAGCATTGCCTACTTTAGCATGGAGTACATGCTGAACGAGGCCCTGCCTATTTACGCCGGTGGCTTGGGCAATGTAGCGGGCGATCAGCTAAAATCGGCCAGTGACCTGGGCATACCTGTTATTGCCGTAGGGCTCCTATATGCCCAAGGATATTTCCGCCAGGAAATTGATAAGTACGGCAACCAAAATGCCCTGTTCCCATATAATGATCCCGGTCAATTGCCCATAACGCCCCTACGTCTAACGAATGGGGAATGGCTGCGCCTAAAGGTATCGTTGCCCGGCCACCCAATATGGCTGCGTGCCTGGCAAGTACAGGTAGGAAGGCTGAAACTGTACCTGTTGGACAGTAACGACGCAGCCAACTTGCCCATCCACCGTGGGATCACTGATGAACTCTATGGAGGCGGCCCTGAACTTCGCATAAAACAGGAAATTATCTTGGGCATAGGGGGCTATAAATTGCTCAAGGCCTTGGATATCACGCCCGAAGTATGCCATATGAACGAGGGCCATGCCGCCTTTCTAGTCCTGGAACGTGCCAACGATTTTATGAAAGCGAACGGAACTTCGTTTGAAGAGGCGCTTACCATTACACGAACCGGTAATTTATTTACGACACACACGGCGGTCGCTGCTGGTTTTGACCATTTTAGCCCCTCCCTTATGGAGCAATTTTTAGGCCGTTACATTAGAGAAGAACTGCGTGTCGATTTCAATGACCTGATGGCCTATGGGCGGGCAGATGCGAACGATCGATCGGAGCTTTTCAATATGGCCTTTCTCGCGATTCATGGTAGTGGTGCGGTGAATGGCGTTAGCCACTTGCACGGTGAGGTAAGCAGAAATCTATTTAGCAATCTTTTTCCGCGTTGGCCAATTCAAGAAATTCCCGTGGGCCATGTGACCAATGGGGTCCATATGCCATCATGGGATTCCAAATATGAGGATGAAATCTGGACGGAGTCCTGTGGGAAGGATCGTTGGAGAGGGGAACTGCACGACCATGAAGCGCATATTTCGCAGATTCCCGATAAAAAGCTTTGGCAATTCAGGAACCGATCCAGAAATCGGCTCGTCGGTTTTATCAGGGAAAGATTTGAAAGACAAGCCATCGTTTCCGGTCTTTCCGCAGAAATAGTCGCTGCCGCAAAACAGGTGTTCGATCCCAATACTTTAACGTTGGGCTTTGCCCGCCGATTTGTGCCCTACAAGAGACCGGATCTACTATTGCACGACCCAGAACGATTTATCCGCATCCTGACCAATCCGGAACATCCCGTTCAATTGGTACTGGCCGGTAAAGCGCCCCCATTTGATGAATCTGGCAAGGCATTGATTCGTAAATGGGTGCTGTTTATCCAACAGCATAATCTATACAAGCATGTACTCTTTTTGAGCGACTATGACATGATGCTGACCGAGCAATTGGTGCAGGGGGTTGATGTATGGCTCAATACTCCAAGACGGCCCTGGGAAGCCAGTGGTACCAGTGGCATGAAGGTACTTGTCAATGGTGGGATCAATCTATCGGAACTGGATGGCTGGTGGGCCGAGGCATACACCCCTGAAGTAGGTTGGGCCTTGGGCGATGGAAGGGAGCACGGCGACGATCCCGCTTGGGATGCCGCCGAGGCTGTAGCGTTGTATGAAATTCTCGAGCAACTAGTGGTCCCCGAATTTTATGCACGCAACAAAAAAGACATCCCCGAACAATGGATAGCGCGCATGCGGAAAAGCATGGCGACCCTAACGCCACGATTTTCCGCCAACCGAACGGTTCGCGAATATACGGAGCAATATTATCTGCCCGCTGCGGTCAACTATAAAAAAAGGGCAGCTAGGAAAGGGGATATGGGAAAAAAAATTGTGAAAGTAAGGAATGATCTAAGGAATAAATGGGATAATATCAAATTTGGGGAAGTTGAAATTGAAAATGAACGCCAAAAACGCCACTTTAAAGTATCTATATGGTTGAAAGGAATAAACCCCAAAAATATTCAGGTAGAACTATTCGCAGAAGGAATCAACGATGAAGCGTCCGAAAGGATCAAAATGACATTTGATCGGTTGGGGGAAGATGGGGCACATAATTTTTATGC
>JBBKXP010000036.1:0-6300 GCA_037969545.1 Paracoccaceae bacterium
CCTGGCCGTGGGGCATCCGTCGCCCGACGCCACGGTCCCTGCCGTCGCCAAGAAAAAGACGCCGCTGGACGAAATCATGACAATGTATGGCAAAGGTGACGCATGAAGATCATTTCCGAAAACCGCTGTTTCGATGGCACCCAGGGCGTCTATTCCCACGCTTCTGACGCCTGCGCCTGCGACATGACCTTTGGCCTGTTCCTGCCCACCGAGTCGGCGCGCGGGCCAGTGCCGGTCCTGTGGTTCCTGTCGGGCCTGACCTGCACCCATGAAAACGCGATGGTCAAGGCGGGGGCGCAGGGCTGGGCCGCCGAACAAGGCATTGCGCTGGTGTTCCCCGACACCTCGCCGCGCGGCGATGGCGTGGCCGATGACGACGCCTATGATCTGGGGCAGGGGGCCGGGTTCTATCTGAATGCCAAGAAAGACCCGTGGAAACCGCATTTCCAGATGTGGGATTACATTGCCGATGAATTGCCCGGCCTGATCGGGTCCGAATTCCCGCTCGACATGGAACGGCAGGCGATCAGCGGTCATTCGATGGGCGGTCACGGCGCCTTGACCCTTGCGATGGGTCTGCCGGGGCGGTTCCGGTCGGTGTCGGCCTTTGCACCGATCTGTCACCCGACGCTCAGCGACTGGGGCAAGAAGCAATTCACCGCTTATCTGGGGTCGGTCGAGGCCGGCGCGGCGAACGACGCGACCCTGCTGATGACGGACACGGGTTTTGGCGGCCCGGTCCTTATCGACACCGGGACGGACGACCAGTTCGGCGACCACCTGGGCACCGAACATCTGGCGGCGGCGATGGCCAAGCGGCGGCAGGAAGGCCAGTTGCGCCTGCAAAAGGGTTATGATCACAGCTACTTCTTCGTGGCCTCTTTCATCGCCGACCACGTCGATTTTCACGCTGAGGCCTTGTATCAGTGATCGTCGGCCCGCAGGGACGCGCATGATCTACGTCGATGCCGACGCCTGCCCGGTCAAGGCCGAGGCGGAACGGGTCGCCACCCGCCATGCCCTGCGCCTGTTCATGGTCTGCAACGGCGGCATCCGGCCCTCGGCCAATCCGCTGGTTGAAACCGTCATCGTGCCCGACGGCCCGGACCTGGCCGATATGTGGATCGCCGACCGCTGCGGGCCAGGCGACGTGGTGGTGACAGGGGATATCCCGCTGGCGGCGAAATGCGTGGCCACCGGGGCGCGGGTGATCAAGCACAACGGCGAGCCGCTGACCGCCGCCAACATCGGCAACGTCCTTGCCACCCGCGACCTGATGGCGGATTTGCGCGCCGCCGATCCGTTCCGGCAGGGTGGGGGTAAGGGGTTTACAAAGGCCGATCGCTCGCGGTTTCTGGAGGGGCTGGAGCGGATGGTGCAGGCGGCGAAAAGGGATGTGGGCCTGAACCTGTGACCGGCGTCGCGCATCCTCTCTGGATCGCACTGTCGCCGCACCATAAAGTGCCCCGAACAGCCGTTGCAGCGCCACCCCGCGGACAGGCGCGTGACCGGCTTGCGCGATATTGTCGCCCAAGGGCCGGCAGGCTACACCGGGGCCAGCAGAGCGCAAGGAAACCCCATGACCCCCAAGGCCGTTATTTTCGACATCGGCAATGTCCTGATCGAATGGAACCCCGAACGGTTCTATGACCGCGCCATCGGCCAAGACCGGCGGCGCAAATTCTTTGCCGCCCTCGACCTGCACGGGATGAACGAAAACGTCGACCGGGGCGCGCATTTCGGCGATACCGTCACCGCATTTGCCGCCGCCAACCCGGACTGGCACCCCGAGATCATGATGTGGCACGACAACTGGCGCGACATGGCCGCCCCTGCCATCGACCATTCGGTGCGCCTGTTGCGGGCGTTGCGGCGCAACGGCGTGCCGGTGTTCGCCCTGTCCAACTTTGGCATTCAGACCTTCGAGATCGGCGAGCGCGAGTATCCGTTTCTCGAGGAGTTCGACCGGCGCTACATCTCCGGCCAGATGGGCGTCACCAAGCCCGACCCGCGCATTTACCAGATAGTCGAAGACGATTGCGGTATCGACCCCGCTGGCTTGTTGTTCGTTGACGACCGGCACGACAATATCAATGTGGCGCTGGGCCGGGGGTGGCAGGTCCATCTGTTCGACGGGGCGCAGGGCTGGGCCGACCGGCTGGTCACGGACGGGTTGCTGGAAAAGGACGATGCGCAATGACAGTCATCATTCCATTTGAAGAGGGCGAAAAGCGACTCGACTGGCTGGGCCTGACCGCCGCGCTGGCCGAAGGTCATATGCGGGCCAAGGCGCAGGTCGAGGATGTGTTCCTTTATCGCGGCGACGACACCCTGTTGAATCGCTCGGCCTGGATCGACGGGCTGGGCCTTGCCGTGAAATGCGCCACAGTGTTTCCGGGCAACAAGGCCAAGGGTAAGCCGATGATCGGCGGCGCGGTGAGCCTTTTCGCCGATGCTGACGGGCGGCTTGAGGCGATCCTCGATTTCCATCTGGTGACCAAGTGGAAGACAGCCGGCGACAGCCTTTTGGCGGCAACCCGATTGGCCCGCCCCGACAGCCGCAACATCCTGATTGTCGGCGCGGGAACGGTGGGTCACAGCCTGCGGGCCGCATACGGGGCGGCGTTTCCCGACGCGCGTTTTACCGTCTGGAACCGCTCGCCAGAAGGCGCCAAGGCGTTTCAGGCCGATTGCCCGGACGTGGCGATTGCGACCGATCTGGAAACCGCGGTGCGCGCCGCCGATATTGTCACCAGCGCCACGATGTCGACTGCGCCGCTGATCATGGGTGACTGGTTGCAACCGGGCCAGCACATCGACCTGATCGGTGCCTATCGCCCCGACATGCGCGAGGCCGACGATACCGCGATCCTGAAATCGCGCGTGTTTGTCGACAACCTGCACACCACGGCGGATCATATCGGTGAGCTGAAGACGCCGATTGCCGAGGGGGTCATCACCCGCGACCACATCGTCGCGGACTACTATGCGCTGGACAGATTTCAGCGCCGGTCGGACGCCGAGATCACCTTGTTCAAGAACGGCGGCGGGGCGCATCTGGATCTGATGACCAGTCGCTATATCCTGTCGCGGTGGGAGCCTTAGGATGATCGTGCCGATACTCGTCCTCGGGTCCATCGCCATCGCCCCTTCTGCAGTCGAGGCATTGCGCAACAAGCCTGACCGCACGGGCGCCGCCGGGTCATTTGCCAAACTTTCGCAGGGCGTGACCCATTACCAGTGGGGCGGCCCGGTTCGCGGCCCGGTCGTTGTGGCGATCCACGGGCTGACGACGCCATCGCCGATCTGGACCGACATCGGCGACAGGTTGGGCAAGCTGGGTTACCGGCTGCTGGTCTATGACCTGTATGGGCGCGGATATTCGGATACGGTGCGGGGCCAGCAGAACCGGGCCTTCTTTTTGCGTCAACTGACCGACCTGCTGGCGGATCAGGGTTTGGCCGATGACCTGACCCTGCTCGGCTATTCGATGGGCGGGTCCATCGCCACCGCATTTGCAGCCGACAACCCGCATCGGGTGAAACGGCTGATCCTGTTGGCCCCCGGCGGGATCGACATGGCCGAAGACGGCTTTACCCGGTTTTGCCGACAGATTCCGCTGATCGGCGACTGGCTGCACAGCCTTGCCGCGGGCCTGCGAGCACGGGTGCGGATTTCGCGCCGACCGAATGCGGCGATTGCTCTGGTCAAGCTGGCGCAATACCGGCGTCGCGGTTTTCTGCCTGCGGTCCTGTCCAGCCGCCGATACATGCTGGCCGATGTCCAGGAGGCTGAACATCGCAAGATTGGCCGCGCCCGAATCCCGGTCGTTGCGATCTGGGGCGAGATCGACAGGGTGATCCCGCTGACCGCGCTGGGCAAGCTGACACAATGGAACCGCGCCACACGTCAGGAAGTCGTGACCGGGGCGACCCACGACATGCCGACGACCCACGCGGCCGAGACGACGGAAATCCTGCGTCAGATCCTTCGCGAAGACTGATCCGCTCAGGCGGCGCTGACCTGCGCCAGCGACCGTTCGCGGATCGGCAGATGCACCGCAGCGCTGAACGCCCCGACACCGACGCCGATCCACCAGACCAGCGTGTAGCTGCCGTAGATGTCATACAGTGACCCGCCCAGCCAGACCCCCATGAACGATCCGATCTGGTGCGACAGGAACACGATGCCATAAAGCGTGCCCATGTAGCGCAGCCCGTAAATATGCGCGACCAGCCCGCTGGTCAGCGGCACCGTGGCAAGCCACAGACTGCCCATGAGGATGGAAAACACGATCACCGTCGCGGGTGTCATCGGCGTCAGGATGAACCACGCGGCAATGATCGTGCGGCCTGTGTAAATGCCCGCGAGCAGGTATTTCTTGGAATACCGCTTGCCCAGCCAGCCCGCCGTCAGGGTGCCGGCAATATTGGCCAGCCCGATCAGCGAAATCGCGGCGGCACCGAGAGCCGAGGTGCTGGCGATGCCCAGACTTGCCAGCACCCCGCCCGCCGCGATCGGGCCACAGTTTTCGGTGATGAAGGCCGGAAAATGCGCGGTGATAAAGCCAAGCTGATAGCCGCAGGAAAAGAACCCGATGAAAATCAGCGCGAACGACGGATCGCGCATCGCCTTGTTCAGGATCGCGCCCAGCGACTGTTCCAGTTCGGCGCGCCCGGCGGGGTCAGGGCCGCGCATGAACGGCAACAGCAGCATCGCCGCAAGGATCACGGCGGCAAAGACCAGAAAGACGCTTTGCCAGGGCATGACGCCCAGCAGGCTTTCGGCCAGCAGCGGCCCGAAGACCTGCCCGGCCGACCCGGCGGCGGTGGCGATGGCCAGCGACATGCTGCGGTTATCCGACGATGACGCCCGCCCGACAACGGCAAGGATCACCCCGAACCCGGTCCCGGCGATGCCGAATCCGACAAGGACTTCGTACATCTGGTGTTCCAGCGGTGTCGTCGCCCCCGCCGAAAGGATCAGCCCGGCTGAATAGAACAACGCGCCCATGATGATCGCCTTGCGATCACCGATCTTTTCCGCGATGGCCCCGAAAATCGGTTGGCCAAACCCCCAGGCGAGATTCTGGATGGCGATGGCGAGGCTGAAATCGGCACGCAGCCAGCCGAACTCGGCGGCAATCGGTATCTGGAACACCCCGAACGCCGAACGGATCGAAAACCCGGCCATCAGGATGATGCAACCGACGATCAGGACGGGGGTGAACAGCGGTGCGCGGGACTGGTCCATGCCGACAGATGTGGCGGGAACCACGTGCGGGGTCAATTCAGGGATTGTGATTGCGCCAATCAGAATCGCTGCGCTGCGGGCGGGCCAGTGACGGACCTGGCGATCGGCGTGTCGCCGATCCTGCTGAATGCTGCAACAATCTGATTGCGATAAGGTCGTCAACCCAGGCAAGGATCACGGCGCGCCGGGTATCCATTGCAGTCCGGTGGCCTCAGAAGGCGTGCCGACTGAACCGGAGCCGCCAGAAAATGCAGGCCATAGCATCGCCTGCGCCGACACCCGAAAAACCGAACCGGTTGCCATCGTTTGCCTTTTCACCCCGCATCTCGCCCGCTATGTCCGGTGCCATGACCATGACCGAGGCCTATCAGGCGGCCATCAGTGCGGGAAAACTGCAAGAGGATCCGGCGCAACTGGCGATCCTGCCGGAACTGGATCGGGTGCGCGCCGAACTGGCCGCCCCGGTCAAGAAGCACCTGTTTCGAAAACCCCCCGATCCGATTCGCGGCCTCTATATCTGGGGCGGCGTCGGAAGTGGCAAATCCATGCTGATGGACATGCTGTTCGATGCCGTCACCGTCCCCAAGCAGCGCCGCCATTTTCACGCCTTCATGCAATGGGTCCACACCGAAATGACCGCCGCCCGCAAGCGCGGGGTCGATGATGCGATCGCCCCCGTCGCCGACAAGCTGGCCGACGAAGTCCGGTTTCTGGCCTTTGACGAAATGCAGGTCAGCGACATCACCGACGCGATGATCGTCGGGCGGCTGTTCGAACGCCTGTTCGCCGCCGGCGTGACCCTGGTCACGACATCGAACCGCGCCCCCGATGACCTCTACAAGAACGGACTGAACCGGCAACTGTTCCTGCCCTTTATCGCCCTGCTCAAGGACCGCACCGAGGTCATCGAACTGGCCGGCCCGCAGGATCACCGTCAAGGTAAGCTGGCCGGTGCGCAGACCTATTTCACGCCCATAACTCCGGCAACCCGCGCCGCCGTCGCGACGATCTGGGAAACCCTTGCCGACGGCAAATCCGCGCCGCTGG
>JBBKXP010000037.1:0-7179 GCA_037969545.1 Paracoccaceae bacterium
TGGACCCCCGTCACCGTCACCGTCAGAACGTTCAAGGCAGAAATCCCCGTCGGCGGCGCCAGCGACAGGATCACGTCCTGCGCCGCAACCCGGACCCGCACCGCGGCACCGACCGGCCCCAGCGGCCCCAACAGGATCAGTTGACCGCCGTCGAAAGCCATGACGCACAGCCCGTCCCGGTCATGGCGTTGGACAATGCCCCGGATCACTGCCCCGGCGTCCCGTGCGCCCATCAGCGGCACTGTGGCAGGATCGGCAAGAACCGTTTCCACCGGGCCGGCGCAGGTGACGCGCCCACCTTGGATCAGGACAAGCGTCGTCGCCAGTCGCGCCACTTCGGCCACGTCATGACTGACGTAAAGGATCGGGATTTTCAGATCGTCGCGCAGCGCCTCGATATAGGGCAGGATCTCGGCCTTGCGCGGGGCGTCCAGTGCGGCGAGCGGTTCGTCCATCAGCAGCAGGGCCGGATCGGCCATCAGGGCGCGGCCCAGCGCGACCCGCTGCTTTTCACCGCCCGACAGGGTGTCTGGGCGCCGCCCGAGCAGTTCGGTCAGCCCAAGCAGGGTGATGATGTTGTCAGCATCGTGGCGGCCGCCGTAGGTCAGATTGCGCGCCACGCTCATATGCGGGAACAGCCGGGCATCCTGAAAGACATAGCCGACGTGGCGCTGGCGGGTCGCGACATTGACGCCCGTCGCGCCGTCGAACAGGACCCGATCCGCCAGCACGATCCGGCCACGATCGGGACGCAGCAACCCGGCCACCGCGTTGATGACGCTGGTCTTTCCCGACCCGGACGGTCCGAACAGCACAGTCACACCGGCAGGCGCGTCAAAGGCAAGATCGAGGGCGAAGCCCGCAAAGACGTGCTGCAGGGCGACCGACAGGGTCATAGCGCGCCCCGACCCGACAGGCGCCGGGCCAACCATTCGGACAGGATCAGGGCCACGGCCGCCAGCGCGATCGAGACCAGCGCCAGCGACAGGGCCAAAGGTTCGCCGCCCGGCACGTCGAGTGCGGCGTTGATCGCCAGAGGTATTGTCCGGGTCTGGCCGGGGATGTTGGATACGAAGGTGATCGTCGCGCCGAACTCTCCGAGGCCTTTGGCAAAGCCCAGAATCGCCCCGGCGAGTACCCCCGGCAGGGCCAACGGCAGGGTCACGGTTGCAAAGATGCGCCAACGGGATGCGCCCAGCGTTGCGGCGGCCTGTTCCAGCCGCTGATCGACAGCACCGATACCCAGACGCATCGCCCGCACCATCAGCGGAAAGCCCATGACGGCGGCGGCCAGCGCCGCGCCGGTCCATTTGAAGGCAAAGACCAGACCGAAGGCCTGTTCCAGAAAGCCGCCCACCGGGCCGCGGCGTCCAAAACCAAGCAGCAGCAGGTAGCCGGTGACGACCGGCGGCATGATCAGAGGCAGATGGACCGCGATGTTCAGCGCGCCGCGCCCCCAGAATTGCCCCCGCGCCAAGGCATAGGCGCAAAGCAGACCCAGCGGCAGACTACACACCGTCGCCCAAAGCGCGACCCAAAGGGACAGCCGTACCGCCTCCCATTCGGCGGGGCCGAGTGCCGTCATTGCGGGGCCACTGTGAAACCTTCGGCGGCAAAGACCGCCTGTGCGGGCGGGGCAGAGAGGTAGTCGAGAAATGCCTGCGCACCGGTGGTGGCGCTGCGGGTCAGGGCAGCAGGATAGATGATCGGCGGGTGCGTCGCGGCGTCAAAGCTGGCGATCACATGAACCCGCGGTTCGGCCTTTGCATCGCTGGCATAGACGATGCCCATCGCCGCCTCGCCCAGCGCGACCAGGGCGAGGGCGCCGCGCACGTTGTCGGTCTGGACCACTTGCGGCTCCACCGATAGCCAGAGGCCAAGACTGGTCAGGGCGGCCTTGCCGTAGATACCTGCCGGAACGCTGTCGACCGTCGCCATCGCCAGTTTTTCCGTGCCAAGACGACCGGCAAGATCGGCCAGCGGGTCGCTGAAATCGGCGTCAGCCGGGGCGATCAGGACCAGCGCATTGCCCAGAATGTCGCGCCGTGTGGCGGGGTCGATGGCGTCCTGGGTTGCCAGAAAGTCCATCCAATCGGGGCTTGCCGAAACAAAGATGTCGGCGGGCGCGCCTGCGGCGATCTGGCGGGCCAATCGGGCGGACCCGTCATAGACCGGGGTCACTTTATCGCCACTGGCGGCGGACCAGTCGGCGGCGATACGGTCAAGCGCGGTTTGCAGGCTGGCAGCGGCAAAGATTGTCAGGTCCGTTGCCCGCGCAGGTGCCGCGATCAGCAGGCAGAGGATGACGCAATTGCGAAGGAGCTGTTGCATGATGTCCCCAAGTATCCCTGCCCGGCAACGACTGGCAATCCTTGATTGCATGTCATCAAGTTGCCATTTGCATCGATCGAAAAGCGGTGCGACCATTGGCTATCGCGATTTGCCCGAAAGTTGCCCGAAGATGCATCAGGACAACCCGTCTCAATTGCCGATCAAGCTGCGCTACGGTGGCAAAACCGATGTGCGGACGCAGTTTTCGGCTTTGTGTTACCGCATCGTTGGCGATGTGGTGCAGGTTTGCCTTGTCACCAGCCGCGGGACCGGACGGTGGATTCTGCCAAAGGGCTGGCCGATGCACAAACAGACCCCGGCGGACGCCGCCGCGACCGAGGCTTGGGAAGAAGCCGGGCTGACCGGCGATACCTTTGATCGTTGCCTTGGGGTCTATTCCTATATCAAACCGCTGGACAAGACTCGCATGCCGGTTATCGCACTGGTCTATCCGGTACATGTGACGGCGGTGCATACGACATGGCCGGAACAGCATCAGCGCCGGCGCAAGTGGTATGCACTGGCCAAGGCGGCGCAAAAGGTCGACGAGCCCGAGTTGCGCCAGATTCTGGCGACTTTCGATCCGCGGATGCTGAACAGGGCCGGTTAGGCAGGCCATTGCCCCTGCCCGCCGATTGCCTATGTTGATTGCCAATGACCATGACAGGACGCCCCGGCAAATGATCCGTTTTTCACTCAGTTGCGACAGGGACCACCGGTTTGACAGCTGGTTTGCCTCGACTGCGGCGTTCGAGGCACTGGACAAAAGCGGCATGCTGTCCTGTGCGGTATGCGGCTCGGAGAATGTGGTGAAATCGCTGATGGCCCCGGCCGTTAGCACTGAGCGGCCGCTGTCAGCCCCGGCAAGTCCGGCGGAACAGGCGCTGGCGGATCTGCGTCGCAAGGTCGAGGAAAACTCTGAATATGTCGGCCTGAGTTTTGCCGCAGAGGCGCGGGCGATGCATGTGGGCGAGACGCCCGAACGGTCGATTTATGGCGAGGCCCGGATGGACGAGGCCCGCATGCTGATTGCGGACGGGGTGCCGGTGACGCCGCTGCCCTTCGGCCCGCGAAAGCGCACGCATTGACCGCCCTGACCCTGATCACCGGGGCCAACCGCGGGATCGGCAAGGCCCTGCTTGATGGTTACAGGGCAAATGGCGCGGAGGCGCGCGGGACTGCGCGTGCGCCGGGCAAGTCCGATCTTCTTGCGCTGGATGTCACCGACCCGGCATCGGTGGCGGCGATGGGCGCGGCGCTCAACGGCCAGTCGATCGGCCTGCTGGTCTGCAATGCCGGGGTGTATCTGGACAAAGGCGACAAATTTGATGACGGATATGGCGCGGATATTTGGGCACATAGTTTCGCGACCAATGTGACGGGGGTTTTCCTGACCATTCAGGCGATGCTGCCGCATCTCTGGCGCGCGAAATCACCCAAGATCGCGATTATTTCGTCTCAAATGGCGTCCTCGGAATTGGCCCCCGGCGGCAGCTATATCTATCGCGCTTCGAAAGCGGCGGTGTTGAATTTGGGCCGCAACATCGCGACGGACCTAAAAGCCGAGGGGATCGCCGTGGGAATTTATCACCCCGGTTGGGTTCAGACGGACATGGGCGGCAATTCGGCGGCGATCACAGTGGATGAGGCGGTGAACGGCCTTGCGCAGCGGTTCGAGGCATTGTCCATCGAGACCACCGGCTGTTTTGAGACATGGGATGGGAGCGCGCATCCGTTTTAGCCGAACTTGACGGTTCGGTTCGTCTGGCACAGCATCGGGGCATTGCCAGACACCCCAAGATATTATCAAGCCAGAGAAGGATGGGACTGCGTGGGCTTGCTAAGGCAGGCGCTTGCGCGTAAACCGCGCCGGAGTTTTGCAACGGGGGACCTATGCCTGTTCTGGTGATGAAATTTGGTGGCACATCAGTTGCCACATTGGACCGTATCCGCCGCGCCGCCAAGCGCGTGGGGGTCGAGGTGTCCAAAGGCTATGATGTGATCGTGATCGTATCGGCCATGTCCGGCAAGACGAATGAGCTGGTCGGCTGGGTGAACGAGACGTCGCCGTTGTATGATGCCCGCGAGTATGACGCGGTGGTTTCGAGCGGCGAGAATGTCACTGCAGGGCTGATGGCCCTGACGTTGCAAGAGATGGAAATTCCTGCGCGCAGTTGGCAAGGGTGGCAGGTGCCGGTCAAGACGACCTCGGCGCATTCGTCGGCCCGCATCGAAGATATCCCACCCGCCAACATCATGGCTAAGTTCGGCGAAGGTATGAAGGTCGCGGTGGTTGCCGGTTTCCAGGGTGTTAGCCCCGAAGGACGGATCACTACGCTGGGGCGCGGTGGGTCTGACACCACGGCTGTTGCCTTTGCAGCGGCATTCGAGGCCGAGCGCTGTGATATTTATACTGACGTTGACGGGGTTTATACCACTGACCCGCGTGTCAGCGCCAAGGCACGCAAACTCGACAAGATCGCATTTGAAGAAATGCTGGAGCTTGCATCGCTTGGGGCGAAGGTGTTGCAAACCCGGTCGGTCGAATTGGCGATGCGCTATAAGGTCAAGCTGCGCGTGCTAAGCAGTTTTGAGGAACAATCGGACGAAGCTGGAACGCTGGTCTGCGCTGAGGAGGAAATTATGGAAAGTAATGTTGTATCGGGGATCGCGTTTTCGCGTGACGAAGCCAAGATGACCCTTGTGTCCGTGGCGGACCGTCCGGGCATCGCGGCGGCGATTTTTACGGCCCTCAGCGATGGTGGGGTGAACGTTGACATGATCGTTCAGAACATCTCGGAGGAAGGTCGCACCGATATGACATGGTCTTGCCCCGTTGATCAGACAAAGCGCGCTGAGAAAGCAATGGACGATGCCAAGCAATCCGGGATCATCAATTTTCACGACTTGATCGCCGATACGGATGTAGCCAAGGTTTCGGTCGTCGGCATCGGCATGCGCAGCCACACAGGCGTCGCGGCCAAGATGTTCAAGGTGCTGTCTAACGAGGGCATCAACATCAAGGTTATCACAACGTCCGAGATCAAAATTTCGGTTCTCATTGACCGCAAATACATGGAACTGGCCGTTCAGGCGCTGCATGATGCGTTCGAGCTGGACAAAGCTGCCTAAAACGCATGCATCCCCTTGATCGGAGACGAAATATTTGCAGACGTTTGGCTAGTGCGCCTTTTCGCGGCACACGCGCTGAAGGATAAGCGTTTGTGACAACAGGCGTTTCATTTCCGAGGGGCTTGTGATCTAAGCTTGCCTTGCGGAGGAGAAAATTACCATGGCCGACGGGTTTGAAACAGAAAGTCGCAAGTTGCTTGGGCGGTTGCGCGATGCAATGGCAAGCGATGACGCAGGCCAAGCGCGGCTGGACAAAATTACCCATCTTATTGCGACGTCTATGGGATGCGAGGTGTGTTCGATCTACCTGTTTCGCGATCAGGACACGCTTGAACTTTGCGCCACCGAAGGTCTGAAGGCCGACGCGGTACATCAGACGCGGATGAAGCTGGGCGAAGGTCTGGTAGGGCGCGTGGCGAAGCGCAAGCAGATCGTGAATACCCCCAATGCCCCGCAGGCACCCGGATTCCGGTTCATGCCGGAAACGGGCGAAGAAATTTATTCGAGCTTTCTGGGTATTCCGGTTCAGCGCGTTGGCGAAATGCTTGGTGTTCTGGTTGTGCAATCCAGGGCGGCACGCGAATTTTCCTCAGACGAGGAGTATGCCCTTGAGGTTGTCGCCATGGTTCTGGCCGAAATGACCGAACTGGGCGCGTTTGTCGGTGAAGGGGCTGCGATGTCTGCCCGTCACAGTCAGCCGGTTCTCGTGCGCGGCACGGTTGGTCAAGAAGGCGTTGCAGATGGCCATGTTTGGCTGCACGAGCCGCGTGTTGTCGTTACAAACCCCATTGCAGATGACCCGGTCCGCGAAAAAGAACGCCTGAATGAAGCTGTTGATCAGCTGCGGGTAAGCGTTGATCAGATGATGACGATGGCGGGCGGCGACAAGGACCAGCGGCAGGTGCTTGAAGCCTACCGGATGTTTGCAAATTCCAAAGGCTGGATGCGTCGGATGGAAGAGGACATCAGCCGTGGCTTGTCTGCCGAGGCCGCTGTCGAAAAAGAGCAATCCTTGGCGCGGACACGCATGGGGCAGGCGAGCGATGCGTATCTTCGCGAACGCCTGGCGGATCTGGATGACCTGAGCAACAGGCTGCTGCGTATTTTGACGGGCCAAGGGGCGGACACGGGTGCTGAAATGCCAGTGAACCCGATCTTGGTCGCACGCAACATTGGGCCTGCCGAACTGCTGGAATATGGCCGCTCATTGCGCGGTATCGTTCTTGAGGGCGGGTCAGTTGGTAGCCATGCGGCAATCGTTGCGCGTGCCCTTGCCATTCCGTTGATCGTGCATGCCGAGCATATCACCAACGATGCGCTGAATGGCGACCGGATCATGGTGGATGGCGAACAAGGCATCGTGCATCTGCGTCCGGATGAAAACGTGGCATCCGCGTTTCGGGATAAAATCGCGATGCAGGCCGAGGCGCAAGAGCGCTATGCTTCGATCCGTGACAAACCGGCTGAAACGCTTTGCGGTACTGTCGTTGGGTTGCATATGAACGCGGGCCTTATGGCGGACCTGCCATCGTTGGACGGGTCAGGTGCCGAAGGAGTTGGCTTGTTCCGGACCGAGCTGCAGTTTCTTGTGCGCAGCAAGATGCCAAGAAGGTCAGAGTTATCAGCGCTTTATAACCGTGTGTTAGATGCGGCGAATGGCAAGCGTGTCGTGTTTCGCACGCTTGACATCGGGTCTGACAAAGTACTGCCCTATAT
>JBBKXP010000038.1:0-4246 GCA_037969545.1 Paracoccaceae bacterium
ATTTTTCGTCTTTGAAGAGTTCGCCTTGTTGCGGTAGGGGATCCTCGGTGATCTGCAACGAAGCCAAAGGAATCAACTTGCCCGCCCTTATGAGGATAGCGCCGGGGTATCCTAGGCTGTCGACTGGCGAGCCAAGCGTTTTCAGACGCTCAAACTGGCCGACTACCCATTCTTTTCGACGATGTGTTTGGCTTGTTCACCAGGGTCGTGGACGGCCGCGACTTGAAGGTTCCGGAATAATTACATGCCGTCTTGCGTTCCGTTCCACTGCCAAAAACAATGATTGGTATCAAAGCATTACGCAAGCTGTATAGAATTGTGTCGGCTTAGAATGTGGTTTGTGGTAGAATTAATGAGATGGGGTGGCCTCTGCTGAACCGACACATCAGAAGTGATTTAGCCCTTCAGTGGTCCAAGCATACCACCTCATCCCCTCGATAATGGACGAGCTGGCTCCCTCAAAAATCGTCGGACGACGGGTTCGGGTTCGGGTTCAGGTTTTGGGCTTCTTTCTCGAAGCCAATTTCTCTTGTGGCATAGCCGTCACCTGAACGCTGTCTGATTCCTCGCTCGCAACTCTGGCGGCGCGAAGCTTGCGTGTTTTGCTGTCTCGCGCAGTTTTTTCGTCTTCGATAATCCCCATGGCAATGTTGTGCGTGGTT
This sequence comes from Paracoccaceae bacterium, assembly GCA_037969545.1. Taxonomy (GTDB): domain Bacteria; phylum Pseudomonadota; class Alphaproteobacteria; order Rhodobacterales; family Rhodobacteraceae; genus JBBKXP01. Next base: position 663 of record JBBKXP010000038.1, read on the forward strand.
TTTGCCTTCGTTTCGGCTTTCGGCGCACGAAAAAGATTACCCTTGTTTATCACGTTTTTTCCCTTGGAAGAATGGAAGCTTTGCTGCGAATCAATCGAGTAACCTGAGATGTCGGGTTACAGTAACCGACCAGAGTTTCAGCCAGACGAAACTCCGCAAACTTTGCCCGCTTCTTTAACAAACGAGCAGCACAAACTGCAGGTCCATTGTTCGAACATTCTCTGCGTCTACGCGGGCGGAGGCTGGAAAATCTCCCTGAACAGGTGTTCGCGAACCGACGCAATATGAACCTGATTTAGGCTTACTTTCGTCGGCAGTGTCCCAATATGTGAGGCCGTGGATGCCGCGGAACCTGTCCCGGTGTTACGTGGCATGTGCCTGGGGTCGCGCAGTTCCCGCTCGCGCGGCCCCCTCAAACAATGCGGAAGAATAAGGCGTGAACAATCGATTAGGTTGTTTTTTCGCGATGGCTCATTCTCAGGGCCAATAGCATGAAACACTGACGTGCGTTGCCACAATGGCAGTCGACATGAGTCCAACCCCATGGTGGACTCGTTCGCACCCAGATCAAGCGCGCGTGCGTTGTGTTGTGACCGAACACCGAATGCGCGTGCTCGAAACGCTTAGGATGCTCACGCCAAAACAGTGTGTTTCCATGAACAGGTGTCACAGTTTAAGTCATCTGACGACAACCTGATCTATGATGCATTTGTGTCGAGGGACCGGATCAATTGTGTGTCCAGAGTAAGCCGTTCCCGTAACGATCTGGTTTCCACCCTCTCGGCACGCGAATAAGGGTCTTGTGACCACGTAAGACGGGCCGTGTGTTGGCCCGGTCATTTGTGATGCTCTGCCATCGTGTAACGAGTGTGAGTGTATCCAATGGAAGTTTTCTTCCAGTATTTGCCCGTTTTGGGACCCTTGATGGTCGCTGGCGCGGCCCAATTCCTTCATAGCTGTCTCGTCGGTCACAAGAAATCGGATGCGCGCGATCAGATTGACGTGCTGCCCGATCCGGACAGATACTCTTCCTATGAGGCGTGGGCCTCACGGAAGTGTGCGCGTCGTCGATAATAACTTCTCCGTCCAGTAACGTGGCGCTTTCGAAAAGATGGGCATAAGCTCGGCGGCATCATTCTTGACGGTCGGCTCGAGATAGAATCCGCAATGGCACAGCAGCGACAAACATCAAAACGTGAGGCAACCGAGGTCGTCCGGCGTCTGCCTGCCAGCCAGCGCCGCGACTCCATGCTTGCGGATGCCGCTGTCCATTTCGCGGAACACGGATTTGAATCGACGACGCGGGATATCGCGAGTGCCTTGGGTGTCACTCAAGCGCTGATCTACAAATATTTCGACTCGAAGAACGACCTGATAGAGCGAACTCTGGAGCGCATGTTCGGTCGTGATGCAGACGATGGACCATGGATCGATGAGAAGTGTCCGTTGCGCGAAGAACTCTTGCGGTTTTACTCGGATTTTGTGTCTCGCTCTTCCGACATCAGGATGCGGCTGTTCATCAGGGCGGGCCTCGACGGTCGCTCGTGGCCGACGCGACGCGGTCACCGGCTGAACAAGGGCCTGTTCCTACCGGTAATCGCAGCCTTGCGCGCCGAAGCCGGACTGCCCGAGCTTGGAACTAAGGCGGCCATGCGCGGCGAGCGGGAACTGGTGATGACGCTGCACGCATCGGTGGTCTTCCTGGGAATCAGGCGGCACGTCTATGGGATGAAGATGCCCGACAACCTTGATGACGTTGTGAAGCTATACGTGACAAACTTCTTGGCAGGGGCCATGCCGACCATCCGTGCGCTGCACGACGGCGGCGAAGGAAGCCTTACGATTTCCCTTGCCGCCGGCAAATAGAGCCGCGATCAGTTTGATCTGTCACTCTGAAATTTCCAGGCGGTGAAAGTAAAATCGCGCTCTGCCCGACTTGCATGGCACGAAAAACACCCCTCGAAAGTAGCTTCGGGCCGTGGCGTTCCGTCCGCCAGATACCAGGCGTAGTCCCAGTTTCCATTGTCGGTGGACCACGCTGAATTCTTTTCCATGACAAAGATATTGCCGACAGCCTCTTCGGCAATGAGTCGCCCGGCATCATCAAACTGCAGGGTTTCGTCAGCGCCGAGCCGTGCATCGTGATCCTCCATGATCAGTACGGTTCCGTCCGGGAGCGGCTCTCCGGGGATTGCAGTCTCAAGCGCTTCGGCGCTGATATACATTCGTCGCACGCGCTTCCGGTCATATCGGTCGACGTCGAGGTAATTTACGAATTCTGTCTGATAGTTTTCCGGGAACTTGACTTCGTCCGGGCCAGCCATGACAGCGGCACCAAGAACTCCTAACAAAATGGCAACTGAAATAGACGAGCGCTTCATGATCCGACCTCCACCGTCAACAGCATGTTGGCATGGAACACGCATTCCACATCGAAACTGCCGGTGCTGCGTAACATCAATTCTGTCTCTGATCCGGGTTCCTGAGCGCCGAGATCCAACGCGTGTGTCGCTGTCGGCACGAAGACATTGTGCGCGGTATCGTCGTTGTTGACGAATCGAATTGTGTCACCAGTCGAAGCGGAAATGGACGCCGGACTATAGTCAGATCCCGCCATTGTGACGAGAAACTCCTCTGCCGCCGCCGGGACGGCAAGTGCCGAAGCCGCTAGCCATGTGTGCATGAAAAGGTTCACGAGGACTCCTCCTGAGTGGAAATAAAGACGGAAAAGCAATATTCAGAATACCAGACGGCGCTATAAGTGGTCAACTGACAACTTAAATGGTAAAAGAGACTAGTCGGAAGTCACTTGGTTGAGGCGGGAGGTGCGGGTTCATAGACTCGCTGGATGAATGAACGCAACCCATTTCCTATTTCAAAACCAGCCTTGATTCACGTGAGTGGCAGCAGGCTGTGCGTTCGGTTTCCGCTTTCACTTCGCAATGTCAAATGGTCTCGAAGCGGACACTCGCTGTTTTGTACTCATGGCTCCATAGCGGACTCTCTTGTCATTTCCTGCACAGACGGGGAGCGAAGCGAACGATCCGGATGCGGACCCGCTTGGGTCAAACTGGTCGGCTTGCGGCGACCAATGATTCCAGCACGCCGACCGCAACCTCTGCAGTCTTGCCTTCCGGATCAAAGGCAGGGTCGTAGGAACCGATCCCGCCGCCTGCCACTTTAATGTGTCTGCCAATAAGTGCGATCGCTTCGCGCACTTCACTGGAACTGAGACCTCCTGGTGCATTGTAATGGTTGGCAGGAACTTCCTCGGGATCGTGCACATCAATATCAATGTGCACATAGACTTGGTCCACTTCCCGAGCGAGCAATTCCACAAGCGGTTCCAAGGCGCCACGCACTCCCATCGTTCGGATATCTTCGACACTTACAGTAGTGATCGCCGATGCCTCCAGGTCCCGGGCCTCCCACGCATCGAGGTCGCGCGCCCCGATGAGCGAAGTTACAGATTCCGGAATGGGAGCATACCCGGGGATCGTGGACAGGACGTGCTGCCAGCATCGCCCCACAATCATGGCCAGCCCCATCCCATCGAGAAATCCCGAGTCAGTAGTTTCGGGCGT
>JBBKXP010000039.1:0-3497 GCA_037969545.1 Paracoccaceae bacterium
GTTGCCGATCGCGGCCTTCATCCTGACCTACCTCTACGCGATCAACCGGCACTCCCTCGGCTGGCCGCTATGGGCCGCCCGATCCGCGCGAAACTGATCGCCGCTGCGCACATCGGGCAGGGTTCAAGGGTGACGTAAAGATCGCAGCCGGTCAGCCGTTCGCTGCCCCGCGCGTCGCAGGCGGCCCGGATCGCCAGTATTTCGGCATGCGCCGTGGGGTCGTTCAGTTCCCGCGTCCGGTTGCCGGCAGCAGCGAGTACCGCGCCATCTGGTGCAACGATCACCGCACCCACCGGCACTTCGCCGCGGTCTGCGGCGGCACGGGCCTGGCGCAGGGCGGCGTCCATTTGGGTTTTGAAAGTCATGGTTCTTTCATGCGCCGCGGCAGTTTGCCTGGCAAGGGACGAGGCCTTTGGCGGGAATTTTTATGGCAAAGTGAAGCCGGATGATTGCGTTTTGGCAGCGCGGGGCGCTATGGCGGGGCATGGGACAGGATACGCCTGCGGGCGAACGCATTGCCAAAGTCATTTCCCGCGCCGGGGTCGCCTCGCGCCGCGAGGCCGAACGATTGATTGGCGAGGGGCGGGTTTCGGTCAACGGCAAGAAGATCGACAGCCCGGCGTTGAACGTGACGCCAGCCGACCGGATTGTGGTCAACGGCAAACCGGTCGGCGCGCCGGAAGCCCCACGCCTGTGGCTCTATCACAAACCCGCCGGGCTGGTGACAACCGAGCGCGACGAAAAGGACCGCCCGACCGTCTTTGCTGCCCTGCCCGAAACCATGCCACGGGTCATGTCGGTCGGGCGGCTCGACCTGAATTCCGAAGGGTTGCTGGTGCTGACCAACGATGGCGGGGTCAAGCGCAAGCTGGAGCTGCCCTCGACCGGCTGGTTGCGCCGCTACCGGGTCCGCATCAACGGATCGGACAGCGAAGAGAGGCTGGACCAGTTGCGCAAGGGCATCACCGTTGATGGGTTGACCTACCAGCCGATGACAATCACGTTCGACCGCCAGCAGGGTGCCAACGCCTGGCTGACCGTCAGCCTGCGCGAAGGCAAGAACCGCGAGATTCGCCGCGCGATGGAGGCAATCGGCGTCGCCGTGAATCGGCTGATCCGGGTCAGTTATGGCCCGTTCCAGTTGGGCAATCTGGCCGCGGGTGCTGTCGAGGAATTGCAGCCCCGCGTCGTGCGCGATCAGTTGGGACTGGGCAAGAAAGATGCCGCCCCGGTCGTCAGGCCGCAGCGCTCGCGAACACCAACGGGGAAAAAGCCGCCGCGATGACCCCTTGCGGGCGGCGCGCCGGATGCGCAGGTAATGGGGGCGGTGTTTTTCATCGCCTTGTCATCGTGGTTCACCTAAACTGGGCTTAACATGGGGAATGATGGGTGTTGTTTCGCCTGATCCTGATCGTTTTTCTGATTGTCGCCCTTGCGTTGGCGGTGACTTCGGTCATGTCGATGCTGCGGGCGGCCAGATCGCACGCCCAGGACGCCACTGAGGGGACTGCCTTGCCGTCAAGTATTCGTACCGTTGCCTATGTGCTGCTGATCGTGCTGATGTTTGGCGTCGCGACCGGCTGGCTGGGGGCCGTCTGATGGCGCAGCGCTTTGGCGGCAAATACAGCCCTGACGGGCAAGCCAATGCGACGCCGCAAGAGGCCGCAGTCGACTCACGGATCGTCGATGCCGCCGGGGCACGGGCCAATATCCTGTTTCTGCCGGCGATCGTGCTGGTGTTCCTGTCGATCGGGTCGGGGCCGGTCAAGCTTGTTGTTGCGTTGGCGGCCGGGGCGATCCTGACGCTGGCCGCCTGGCTCTTGCGCGACGGACTGCGTGCCGCTGCCGCCTATGACGCCCGAAAGGTGGCGCGCAAACCGGCGATTCCGCGGAAAATTTACGCTTCAGCCCTGACCGGGGTCGGCGTCGCCATCGCTGCATGGACCGGCGATACCGGCAGCGTCGGTTCGGCGCTTTATGGCATTGCTGCAGGGGTTCTGCATGTCGCGGCCTTTGGCATCGATCCGCTGCGCGACAAATTGATCGAAGGGATCGACCAGTTCCAGCAGGACCGGGTGGCGCGGGTGGTGGACGAAGCAGATACTTACCTCAGGGCAATGCAGGGCCACATCGCCGCGATCGGCGATCGCAAGCTGGACCTGCGCGTCGCGGCTTTTCAGGCGACCGCCCGCAAGATGATCCGCACTGTCGAGGAAGACCCGCGCGACCTGACAGGTGCGCGCCGGTTCCTGGGCGTCTATCTGATGGGCGCGCGGGATGCCGCCGCAAAGTTCGCAGATCTTTACACGCGGGCCCCCGACCCCGCCGACCGCGCCAGTTTCGAGGCCCTGCTTGGCGATCTTGAGGGCAGTTTTGCCCAGACCACCGCCAGGATGCTTAAGGATGGCCGCAGCGACATGGACATTGAAATCAAGGTGCTGCGCGATCGCCTGCAGCGCGAAGGCGTCAAACCGGACTAACCAGAGGACCAGACATGTCAGATACCATCCGCGAGCAGGCCGAAGCGAGCCTGGCCAACGTTGAAAAGATCACCGCCGTTGTGCTGCCCGAGCCAAAGGGCGAACTGGTCACGCTTGCGGCGGCGGACCCGCCGACAAGTGCTGCGATCAAGAAACGGATGGACGATATCGACATCGGTGACACCAATTCGATCGTCAATTTCGGCTCGGCGGCGCAGGCCGAACTACAACAGATCAGCCAGGCCATGCTGCAGGGCGTGCGCAACAAGGATGTCGGCCCGGCGGGCGATAGTCTGCGCGATATCGTCAGCACGATACGGGGGTTTTCGGTCAGTGAACTTGACGTGCGCCGCAAACGGTCCTGGTGGGAAAAGCTGCTGGGCCGGGCCGCCCCGATGGCCAAGTTTGTCGCCCGGTTCGAGAATGTGCAGGGCCAGATCGACAAGATCACCGACGATCTGTTGCGCCATGAACACGTGCTGTTGAAGGACATCGAGAGCCTTGACGAGCTGTATGACAAGACCCTGCAATTTTACGACGAACTTGGCCTTTATATCGCGGCGGGCGAGGCCAAACTGAAAGATCTGGACGACAATACCATCCCGGCAAAAGTGGCCGAAGTCGCCAAATCGCCCGAGGACAAAGGCGTGATGATGGCGCAGGAGTTGCGCGACATCCGCAGCGCCCGCGATGACCTGGAACGCCGGGTGCATGACCTGAAACTGACGCGGCAGGTGACGATGCAGTCGCTGCGGTCGATCCGGCTGGTGCAGGAGAACGACAAAAGCCTGGTGACCAAGATCAACTCGACCCTCGTCAACACCGTGCCGCTGTGGGAAACTCAACTGGCGCAGGCCGTGACAATCCAGCGAAGTGCCGAGGCGGCGACGGCGGTGCGCGAAGCCAATGACCTGACCAACGAATTGCTGACCGCCAACGCCAAGAATCTGCGCGACGCCAACAAGGTGATCCGCACCGAGATGGAGCGCGGCGTTTTCGACATCAACGCGGTGAAAG
>JBBKXP010000040.1:0-9257 GCA_037969545.1 Paracoccaceae bacterium
ATCCCAAGTTCAAAATCAAGGCGTTCCTGATAAAGTTCGGGTGTCGTCGCATGGGGGATGACGGCCAGCCGCGCCTGCAATCCGACGTTCGCCAGACGCCGCAATTCCTGCACCTCGTCATCGGCGAATTTCGGCAGGATCGGGTCGCGCTTGGTGACCTTGAACGCGCAGCGGCGGGCAATTTCGACGGTGTTTTCAAGCGCCTCGGGCAGATCGGCGAACAAGGTCGCCATTTCGGCCTCGGTTTTGAAATAATGCTGCGGTGTCAGGCGGCGACGGGGTTCCTGCTGGTCGACATAGGCGCCGTCGGCGATACACATCAGGGCGTCATGGGCTTCGAACAGCGCCGCTTTCGGGAAATGCACGTCGTTTGTGGCGACCAGCGGCAGGGCCATCGCATAGGCCAGTTCGACATGCCCACGTTCCGATTGCGCTTCGGCCTCGGGCAGCCCGTCTTCGGTCGGATGGCGTTGCAGTTCGACATACAGGCGGTCGGCGAAAATGTCGTTGAGGGATGTCAGCAGCGCCTCGGCCTTGGGTCGCTGGCCTTGCCGCAAAAGCCGCCCCACGGGTCCGTCCGGCCCGCCGGTGAGGCAGATCAGACCTAAATTGCGTGCAGTCAGGTCGGCCAACGTCACCTTTGGCAGTTCGCCACCCGCGGTGACATAGGCATCGGAAATCAGCTTCATCAGATTCTGATAGCCGACTTCGGACTGCACCAGAAAAACAAGGGGGGCCGGGGCTTCGGGCCGTTGCCCCGGCGTATCGGCACCATAGGCCAGATCGACCTGACAGCCGATGATCGGCTGCACCCCGGCCTTTGCCGCGTATTCCGAAAACTCCAACGCGCAGAACATGTTGTTGGTGTCGGTCACGGCCACGGCGGGCATGTCGGCGGCCACGGCCAAGCCCGGCAATTGCTGCACGGGAACGGCACCCTGCAGCAGGGAATACTCGGTATGGACGCGCAGATGGATGAATCGGGGGGCTGCCATGTGGCAACTATGGCGCAGCCCTTGGCCGGGGGAAAGGCGCTTGCGCTCTGCCCAAATCATCGGCATCTCTTGACAATCCAGTCAATTCGCTAGGTTTTCTTGAAGGTCTTTCGGGTTGCCGTCGCGTCACGCCGCTTGCCCGAATCCCCAAACCCCGCTTTGTTCAGGTCAACAGGGAGACACTGGCTTTCCGCCGCATCGGGCCAGTGTTGCGGGACAACCCGCATCATAGTGAAAGCGGCGAGAGATCAGGCATGACCGAGATCGCGTTTCTTCTGAACGGAGAAGCCGTGCGGACCGTGGCCGACCCGACCCGCACTTTGCTGGACTGGCTGCGCGAGGATCGCCTTTTGTGCGGCACCAAAGAGGGCTGCAACGAAGGCGACTGCGGCGCCTGCACCGTCATCGTAACTGATGACAAGGGTGCGCGGGCGCTGAACGCCTGCATCCTGTTCCTGCCGCAACTACACGGCAAGGCGGTGCGCACGGTCGAGGGGATCAGCGGGCCTGATGGCACCCTGCACCCCGTCCAGCAGGCGATGGTCGATCATCACGGGAGCCAGTGCGGTTTCTGCACCCCCGGTTTCATCGCCGCGATGGCGGCGGGCCATTTGCAGGGCCGCACCGATTACGACGTGGTACTGGCGGGCAACCTTTGCCGTTGCACCGGCTATGCGCCGATCATCCGGGCGGCTGAAGCTGCCGAGGAAGCCGAACCGCCCGACTGGATGGACGAACCGTTGGATGGCTTCGACGCCGGGCCGGCGCCTTTTGCCCCTGCCACGTCTGATGAACTTGCAGCCTGGTACTGGGCCAACACCGATGCAACGCTGATTGCCGGGGCAACGGATGTCGGCCTCTGGGTCACCAAGCAGTTGCGTGATCTGCCCAATGTGGCTTTTCTGAACCGTTGCACCGACCTGCAACAGATCGACATCGGCAAGGATACCCTGCGGATCGGCGCTGCGGTGACGATGACTGATCTGCTGGCAGTGCTCGAGGTTTACCATCCGTCTTACGCGGCGATGGTGCGCCGCTATGGGTCCGAACAGGTGCGCAATGCCGCGACCGTCGGCGGTAACATCGCCAACGGGTCGCCGATTGGCGACAATCCACCGGCGATGATCGCGCTGGGCGCGACGCTGCACCTGCGGCACGGGGATCAGCAGCGGGACCTGCCGCTTGAGGATTTCTTTGTCGCCTATGGCAAGCAGGATCGCGCCAAGGGCGAGTTTGTCACGGCGGTGACGATCCCGCGATCGGCGCCCGCCTTGCGCACCTACAAGCTGTCCAAGCGGTTCGATCAGGATATTTCTGCCGTGCTCGGGGCGTTCAACGTGACCGTCGCCAACAGCTTGGTGCAGGACGCGCGGATCGCCTTTGGCGGCATGGCCGGCACCCCGAAACGGGCATTTGCCGTTGAAAAGGCGTTGACCGGCCTGCCGTGGACAGAAGCCACGATTGCCGCCGCCCTGCCTGCCTTTGCGACCGATTACGCGCCCATGTCGGACATGCGGGCCGGCGCCGCCTATCGACTTGAGGGGGCGCAGAACATGCTGCGCCGCTATTTTGCCGACCTCGCGGGCGTGCAGACCGATATTCTGGCGGTGTCGGCATGAGTGTTGCCAGCCCGCTCCCGCATGATTCAGGCCCGCTGCACGTCACCGGGGAAGCCCGTTATGTCGACGATATTCCGACGCCCGCAGGCACCCTTCATCTGGCCTTTGGTCTGTCCACGATCGCATGTGGCCGGATCGAAGCGGTCGAACTTTCGGCGGTGCGCGATGCGCCCGGGGTCGTGGCGGTTCTGACCGCAGACGATCTGCCCTTTGCAAATGATGTTTCGCCGTCGATCCATGACGAGCCGCTTCTGTCGGACGGCGGTGTCCATTACGTTGGTCAGCCAATCTTTCTGGTGGTCGCGACGACCCACCTGGCCGCCCGCAAGGCGGCGCGTTTGGGTCAGATAACCTATGACGAAGACACGCCGATCTTGACGATCGACGAGGCGATGGCAGCGAACAGTCGTTTCGAGGACGGCCCGCGCATCTGGAACAAGGGCGACGTTGACGCCGCCATCGCCAATGCCCCGCGCCGTCTGACGGGACGTATCGAGATGGGCGGGCAGGAGCATTTCTATCTGGAAGGTCAGGCCGCACTGGCACTGCCGCAAGAGGGTGGTGACATGATCGTCAACTCCTCGACCCAGCACCCAAGCGAAATTCAGCACAAGGTGGCCGAAGCGCTGGGTCATCCGATGAATGCCGTGCGCGTGGAAATCCGCCGGATGGGTGGCGGGTTTGGCGGCAAAGAGTCTCAGGGCAACGCCCTTGCCGTGGCCTGTGCGGTAGCTGCGCGGGCTACCGGCAAGCCGTGCAAGATGCGCTATGACCGCGACGACGACATGTTGATCACCGGCAAGCGGCACGATTTCCGTATTGATTACAGCGTCGGCTTTGACGATGCGGGCCGGGTGCACGGCGCCGATTTCGTGCAGCTGACGCGCGGCGGCTGGGCGCTTGACCTGACCCTGCCGGTCGCTGACCGGGCGATGCTGCACGCCGACAACGCCTATCTGTTGCCGGCGGCGCGGATCACCTCGCACCGGCTGAAAACCAACACGCAAAGTGCCACGGCGTTTCGCGGGTTCGGCGGCCCGCAGGGGGTTCTGGGGATCGAACGGGTGATGGACCATATTGCCCACGATCTGGGTCTTGATCCGGTGGTTGTGCGTCAGGCGAATTATTACCAGCCAATGGACAGGGACGCTGCCCCCCGATCTGCGGCCTCCCGCCGGAGTATTTCCGGCCAAAAGAAGCCGGGGACGGGGCAGCGGATCGCGACGGCTTCGGGGCGCGGCACGACTTATGGCGCGGCGCATTCCCCCTCCACGACCGCGGGGCCGAATACGACACCCTATGGGATGGAGGTCACGGATTTCATCTTGCACGAGATGACCGAAGTCTTGATTGCGTCATCGGACTATCAAGCCCGGCGTGCGGCGATTGCCGGCTGGAACGCCGCCAGCGGCACCCTGAAGCGCGGCATCGCCTTTTGCCCGGTCAAGTTCGGCATCAGTTTCACCCTGACCCACTATAATCAGGCGGGTGCGCTGGTGCATGTCTATCAGGACGGGTCGATCCACCTGAACCATGGCGGCACCGAGATGGGGCAGGGCCTGTTTCAGAAGGTGGCGCAGGTGGCTGCGAGCCGGTTTGGCGTCGACGCGGGGCTGGTCAAGATCACCGCGTCGGATACCGCCAAGGTGCCGAATACCTCTGCAACGGCAGCATCATCCGGGTCCGATCTGAACGGGATGGCGGCGCAGAACGCCTGCGACACGATCCGCGAAAGGATGGCGGACTGTCTGGCCGCGTTGCACCAAAGCACGCCCGACAAGGTGCATTTCGCTGATGGCAATGTGACTGTCGGGGCCGCGGTCATGACATTTCAGGCGGCCGCCCTGACCTGCTACCAGAACCGCGTCAGCCTGTCGGCGACCGGGTTCTACAAGACTCCAGGGCTCAGCTGGGACCGCATCAAGGGGCACGGCCGGCCGTTCTTCTACTTTGCGCAGGGCGTGGCAGTAACCGAAGTCGTCATCGACACCCTGACGGGCGAAAATCGTATCCTGCGCACCGACATCCTGCATGACACCGGCAATTCGCTCAATCCGGCGATTGATATCGGCCAGATCGAGGGTGCTTATGTCCAAGGCGCCGGGTGGCTGACAACCGAAGAACTGGTGTGGGACGACAAGGGCGCGCTGCGGACCCATGCCCCATCGACCTACAAGATTCCTGCCTGTTCGGACCGCCCGCCGGTGTTCAATGTGGCCCTTTGGGGTCGCGAAAATCCGATCGACACGGTCTATCGGTCAAAGGCGGTCGGCGAACCACCGTTGATGCTGGGGATATCGACGTTTCTGGCCTTGTCGGATGCGCTGGCAAGCTGTGGTGCGACCTATCCAAGCCTTGATGCCCCGGCGACGGCAGAGCGGATTTACTTTGCCGCCAAGCGAGTGGCGCCATGAGTTTCAATATGCACGAATTGCAGGATGCCGTGGCGCATCACGGTGCTGTTGTGCGCCTTTTGATTGTGCGCGTTGCCGGGTCGGCGCCGCGTGGTGCCGGGACGGCGATGCTGGTCTGGGCGGACGGGCAAGCCGGGACAATTGGCGGCGGTGAACTGGAGTTTCAGGCGGTAGCCGAAGCGCAGGCGATGCTGGCGACCGGAGGTCGGCGGATGCGGCGGACATTGCCGCTGGGTCCGGCACTGGGTCAGTGCTGTGGCGGGTCAGTGATGCTGGTCTGGGAGAGGTTTGACACCGAGAATCTGCCCCGCGAATTTCCCTTTGTGCGGTCGCCGGGCGCTGAAACGATCCAACCTGTCGTTGTCGCGCGCAAGGCCCGCCGGATGGCCGCCGGGTCGCCGCCCCTGCTGATCGACGGCTGGCTGATCGAGGCGGCGGCAGTGCAAGGCAAGCCATTGTGGATTTATGGCGCGGGGCATGTCGGCCGGGCTTTGGTCGGCGTTCTTGGCCCCCTGCCCGACTTTGCGATCAATTGGATCGACACTGCGGCACACCGGTTTCCAGACACTGTCCCCGCTGGCGTCACGCCCGTCGTCGCCGCCGATCCTGCACTTGTCGCCCGTCATGCCCCGGCGGAGGCTGCGCATCTGATCGTGACCTACAGCCACGACATAGATTTCCGCCTGTGCCACGCCTTGCTGGGCCAGGCCTTTGCCAGCGTCGGCCTGATCGGGTCGGCCACGAAATGGGCGCGGTTTCGCTCGCGGCTTGCCGCACTGGGGCACAGCCCCGACCAGATTGCCCGGATCGTCTGCCCGATCGGTGATCCGCGCCTCGGCAAGCATCCGCAGGCGATTGCCTTGGGCGTGGCGGCTGGCCTGCTGATGCCGGTCGCAACCCACACCGCCCGGAAGGATATGTCGGCATGAGAGACACACTGATGGCCATCAAAGGCATCACCAAGACGTATCCAGGTGTCGTCGCCAACAGCGATGTGACGTTCGACATCGGCGTGGGCGAGGTACATGCGTTGCTGGGCGAGAACGGCGCCGGAAAATCGACGCTGGTCAAGACGATTTACGGATTGGTCAAACCCGACGCGGGGACGATGACGCTGCAGGGTCAGCCCTTTGCCCCCGCAGACCCGCGGGCGGCGCGGGCCGCCGGCATCGCGATGGTATTTCAGCACTTTTCGCTGTTCGACGCTTTGAACGTGGCTGAAAACATCGCTCTTGGCATGGAAAATCCACCGAAAATGGGCGATCTGGCGGCGCGGATCCGCGAGGTGTCGGAAAATTACGGCCTGCCGCTTGATCCCGACCGGATTGTCGGCGATCTGTCGGCGGGCGAACGCCAGCGGGTCGAGATCATCCGCTGTCTGCTGCAGGATCCCAAGCTGCTGATCATGGATGAACCGACGTCGGTGCTGACCCCGCAAGAGGTGCAGATCCTGTTCGAAACTCTGCGGAAGCTGTCCGCCGAGGGCACCGCGATCCTGTATATCTCGCACAAGCTGGAGGAAATCCGCAGCATGTGTGAACACGCGACTATCCTGCGGCTGGGCAAGAATGTCGGCACCTGCGATCCGCGCGAAACATCGGCCCGCGATATGGCCGAGAAGATGGTGGGCAGTATCCTGCATGTACCGTCGCGCGACCAGCAAGCACCGGGCGAAGTGGTGCTGAAGGTGCAGGGACTGACAGCACCGGCACCGCACCAGTTCGGCACCGCGCTGAAAAACATCAACGTCGAGGTCCGGGCGGGCGAAATCCTTGGTATCGGCGGGGTCGCGGGCAACGGACAGGACGAACTGGTCGCCGCGCTGTCTGGCGAAATGCGCACCGGGCGCGATATGGTCTGGCTGAACGGGGTGGCCTTGGGCCTGCACAATCCCAACATGCGCCGCGCCCTGGGCCTGTCGACGGCACCCGAAGAACGCAATGGCCACGCGGCCAGCCCGGACATGACCCTGACGGAAAATGCGATTCTGACTGGAGTGGTGCGCAAGGGTCTTTCCAGGAACGGGTTTCTGCAATTCGCCAAAGCCCGCGCATTTGCCGAGGAAGTGATTGCCGCTTTTGACGTCCGCACTCCCGGCCCGGGTACGGCGGCGCGTGCTTTGTCGGGCGGCAACTTGCAAAAATTCGTCATCGGTCGTGAAATCCTTCAATCCCCCAAGGCGCTGGTCGTCAATCAGCCGACATGGGGCGTCGATGCCGCTGCCGCAGCAGCGATCCGTCAGGCCCTGCTTGACCTTGCCGCCGCAGGTGCGGCGGTCATCGTGATCAGTCAGGATCTGGACGAACTGATGGAAGTGTCCGACCGTTTTGCAGCCCTGAACGAAGGCCGCCTGTCAGCCCCGCGTCCGGCGCAGGGGCTGACGGTTGATGAAATTGGCCTGATGCTGGGCGGCGCACATGATTTGGAGACAGCCCATGTTCCGGCTTGAAAAGCGACCTCAACCATCGACGGCATGGATTTATGCGACCCCTGTGCTGGCGGTAATCATCACGATGATCGTCGGCGGGGCGCTGTTTGCGGCCTTGGGCAAGGAACCGGTGACTGCCATCAAGACCATCTTCTGGGATCCGCTGTTCGGCCAGTTCGCATCGTTCTCGCGGCCGCAATTGCTGGTCAAGGCGGGGCCGCTGATCCTGATCGCGGTGGGTTTGTCGTTCGGGTTTCGCGCCGGCATCTGGAACATCGGAGCCGAGGGGCAGTATATCATCGGCGCGATCTGCGGTGCGGCGGTCGGGCTGGCGTTCTACCCGACCGAGGCACGCTGGCTGATCTTTCCGTTGATGATCGTGGCCGGGCTGGCCGGGGGGACGCTTTGGGCGATGATCCCGGCGATATTGCGGGTCAGATTCGGCACCAACGAAATTCTGGTGTCGCTGATGCTGGTCTATGTGGCCGAGAAAATTCTGGCGTCGATGGCGCTGGGACTGTTGCGCAACCCCGAAGGCATGGGGTTTCCGGGCAGCCGGAACTTGAAACAATATCCGTCCGCCAGCAATCTGGACATCGTCGCGGGCACGGGGATGCACTGGGGCGTGGTCGCGGCGCTGATTGCAGTCATTTTCGCCTATGTCCTGTTTGCCAAGCACCAGTTCGGGTTCAACGTCCGCCTTGCCGGGCAAAGCCCCCGCGCAGCAGCATTTTCGGGCGTCAACCCGGCGCGTATGGTGCTGATCTGCATGGGTATTTCGGGTGCATTGGCCGGTGCAGCCGGGATGTTCGAGGTGGCGGGGCCGGCGGGCCAGATCAGCATCGATTTCAACGACGGCTACGGCTTCACCGCGATCATCGTCGCCTTTCTGGGCCGTCTGCACCCCATCGGCATCCTGTTCGCGGGTCTGCTGCTGGCGCTGACCTATATCGGCGGCGAAGTGGCGCAACTGACCCTCGGCCTGCCTGCGGCGGCGATCCAATTGTTTCAGGGGATGCTGCTGTTTTTCCTGCTGGCGGTCGACGTGCTGTCGAACTACCGGATCAGACTTGCCACGAAAGGCGCTGCATAATGGACCTTTCCGTCATCAATCCGATCCTGCTGGTGGCCTCGCTGATGGTCGCTGCCACCCCGATCCTGCTGGCCGCCATCGGTGAGCTGGTCGTGGAACGCGCAGGTGTCCTGAACCTGGGGGTCGAGGGGATGATGATCACCGGGGCGATCTGCGGGTTCATCATCGCCCACAACACCGGGTCGCCTTACCTCGGGTTCGTCGGTGCGGCGGTCGGGGGCGCGGCGCTGTCGCTGCTATTCGCGGTGCTGGTGCTGGTTCTGCTGACCAATCAAGTGGCCACCGGACTGGCGCTGACCCTCTTCGGGCTGGGGTTGTCGGCGCTTCTTGGGCAGGGCTACAACGGGATCAAGTCGCCGAATTTTCCCGATTGGGACATTCCGCTGCTTGGGGATATTCCAGTGCTGGGGCCGATCCTGTTCCAGCATGATCCGATGGTCTATGTCAGCCTGCTGATCACCCTCGCCGTCTGGGCCTACCTGAAATACACACGTGGCGGGCTGGTCCTGCGGGCGGTGGGCGAAAACCACGATGCGGCGCATGCCTTGGGCTATTCGGTGCGCCGGGTGCGGCTGTTGGCGATCATGTTCGGCGGCGCATGCGCGGGCTTGGGGGGTGCCTACATCAGCCTCAAGATCGTGCCGCAATGGACCGACGGGATGACGGCGGGATCGGGCTGGATCGCGCTGGCGATCGTCGTGTTCGCCA